>CAZXAC010000006.1:0-26169 GCA_964638335.1 uncultured Lentisphaera sp.
GATTAATAGGATTGAGGGTTCAAGATAATTTTATCGGGATTTGTCGCGATTCTTAAGAATGAATTGATAATTAGATTTGGCTCATTTAAACGCAAAATGTATGCGAATAAGTGAACGTCAACCCTGATGATTTCTCAAAATAAGACCCGGAGAACTGATGAAAAGGCCCAATATAGTTGTCCTTGTAAGCCATGACACGGGACGTCATATAGGTCCGTACGGAATAAAGACCGTTAAGACGCCGAATATGGAACAGTTTGCGAAGGAAGGCGTTCTTTTTACTAACTCATTTTGTACGTCTCCCGGGTGTTGTCCGTCCAGGGCTGGTCTTTTCAGTGGACGTTCCCCGCATGCGGTTGGGATGCTTGGCCAGGCAGGAGGCTGGGCGGGTTTCAGATTTTCAGACGAAGCCACACACGCAGCGACTCATTTCAAAAAGCTTGGGTATGAGACCATGCTGCTTGGTCTGGCGCATGAAGTGGCAGGCAGCGCTTGTCCGGACAGTTATTTTGATAAAATAGGTTTCGATATTCTATGGCATGACAGGAAATATTTTTCGCGACATGCTCGCGAGCTGAAGGAAAAGATGCCTGCCATCCTCGATGTTCGCAAAGACATCCATAAACCGTTTTATCTTCAAATCGGAATCCAGGAGACACATACACCATATCTTTGTGACGGAGTCGAGCCATTTGAAGAATTCGGAGTTACAATACCGGAATCTCCCGCTCTGTGTGATGGTCTCGGAACCCGTAGGCAGTTCGCAGAACTTCAAGGAGCAGTTAATCGGCTTGACGAAGGTCTTGGTCATGTAATGAAGTGCCTGGAGGAGCGGGGGCTCTCTGAAAATACTATTCTAGTCTTTACCGCAGACCATGGACTGCCGATGCCAAGGGAAAAGACCACCCTATATGACCGTGGAATAGGAGTATTTCTCATGATACGTTATCCGGGTATCTTTCCTAAGGGGGCAAGATACGATCATCTTGTAAGCAACATCGACATTCTGCCTACTCTCATTGAGGCTGTCGGCGGCAATCCGCCGGAGAATATTGAAGGAAAAAGCTTTTTCCCTTTGCTGACGGGTTCAGAATACGATCAGAGAAAAATGCTTTTCGCTGAAAAAACATTCCACACTTCATACGACCCCGTACGCTGCGTGCGAACGAAAGATTTTAAATACATCTTCAATTTTGAATCGGTGCGGCCGGAAAACTATTGTCTGGATATCTATAACAAACCTGTGCTGATAGAGAATCGGGCTTCGCTCCGCTACAGGCCTGACCGTTTCGACGAGCTTTACGACCTTAAAAATGATCCAAACGAAACTGCGAATCTTGCGGAAGATCCAAAATATCAGGATGTCCGCAAAAAACTTGCCAGTGAACTTGTCAAATGGATGACGGCGACTGATGATCCTATACTTGAGGGGCCTGTGGCAAGCCCCAAATTTTATGAAAAAATATCTTGGTTGAAAAACAAATGGGAGAGGACTAATGCTATACGACAGTCCGGAGCTGAAATTGTTTGAAGACCGTGTGGTTGATTGCCTGGGAACAACATATATTTCGGATATCCCGGACGTTCAGCCCAAATCCAAAATACGCCTCAGGAATGCAAGCCCGATCATAGAACGGATTTGGCGTGTCGCTCTCGGAGATATTGAAACAAATACGATCAAAAATGATCTTGGCGCCTATTTCGCGGCCGGAGCAAAATGGGGAAACATAGTTTTTACGCGAGACAACTCCTATTCCGGTGTTCTTGGCCTCAACCGAATATATCCCGACCTCATGCGTAGCTGTCTTGATGTGACCAGAAAAACCCAGTGGAATACCGGATTCGCGGTAACTGCAGGACATGCCGTTCGGGCCATCAAGGTTGACTGGTTGGAAACCGGCCTCGACAACGAAGGATTCAAAAATAAATACCACCAGAACTGCTATTCCAGAAGAACTGACGATATCGTTTGGCTGTGGTGTGCGCACGACTTGCTTTGTTCGACGAATGCCTCTAACGATGATTGGAAATGGCTATACGACAACGGGGTCCGCTTTTTCGAAAGATTCTATCGTCCTTTCTTTGATCCTTCCGACGGACTTTTCCGTGGACAGGTCAGCTTTGTTGACGTAACTTGGCCCGGACGACCGCGCCCCGTGAGCGGGTACCCCGCCAATTTTACGGTCGAAGATTGCATAATGCTTAAACCTTCTTCCACAAATGCGCTTTATCTGAAAGGTTTGCGCAGTATGTCCGATGCCGCCAGCCGGCTTGGACTTGCACATGAGTCACGCAATTGGTCAGAACAGGCGGAGAAGCTACAGCAGGCTATCAGGAAAAATCTCGTTGCTCCGGACGGTCGCATTGCGTGCTACAAGGATCGCCACGGGCGCCTTTCAGACCATTCTGACGCCCTTGGCATAGCCCTATGCGTTATACATGATGCTGTTGAAAAGGAAACAGGAATAGAGGCTGTCAAAAATCATCCGCGGACAGGATTCGGAATTCCGTTATTTAATCCTTTCCTGCCCAACGAATATGTTTATCACAACAATGCCAGCTGGCCTTTCTCCGACACTTTTTTTCTGATGGCGTGCGAGAAGGCTTTGGGCAAGCCGCAATACGCATATAATCTGGCATTGCTGGCGCGTGTGGTGAAGGCGGATGGCTTCCGCGAATATGTAAACATCCGCACCGGGGAGGCTTCTGGAAGCGGCCGTATTCTGTGGTCAGCAGCATCCTTTATAAATGCGTGTTTTCGCGCAGGATTGCTTGATCATAATTAATCAAATTCCATAAATATGCTTAGGCTGTATATTAACGGCAATAGAAATAAAAAAAGGAGTATCTGATACCATGACGCAACGAGAAATTTTCAAGGCAAACATCGAACATGCCAATCCGCCCAGACCGGGAATAGCCTTCACCGGCAATCGCATAAAGGATACGATTGCTCGCGGGATTTTTCAGGTAAAAGGATACAATCAGAAGAGGTGGACGGAAGAGGATATGGAGTATTATGACGATGCCTGGGGAAATGTGTGGGCAAGAATGACACACGGATGCACCAGCGGAGAGGTGGTGAAACCGGCCATTTCCGATTGGGATGACCTTGAAAAATATCAGATTCCAGTCCTCGATTACGATAAAAGTCTTGCAGAATGCCGCAAAGTCTTTGAGTCGGCACCTAATAAATTCCGCATTGCCTTCATCCCATGGATGTTCAGCTCGGCAAGATATATGAGAAAAATCGAAGAGTATATGATGGATATGGCGGCATATCCGGAAGAACTGAAAAAACTTCATGCAAAAATATTCCCCGTTTTTGAATCATGCATCAGGCTTGCGGCGGAAGCAAAGGCCGACGCAATATTCTACTGCGAAGACATGGGAACGCAGAACGACCTGCTCTTTTCTCCGGAGATGTGGGATGATTATTTCGGGGATCATTACAGGAAATTATTCGCCATGGCCCACGAATTGGGAATGAAAGTGATACAGCATTCCTGCGGGAAAAATGATAAAATACTGGAGAGGCTGCTGAAGGCCGGAGTCAATTGCTTCCAGTTTGACCAACCGACTATATATGATCCTGCTTTCCTTGCTCCTCTCCTGAAGAAATACAAGGCTGGCCTTTATTCTCCTATCGACGCTCAGAAAATACTGCCGACAGGCGATAAAAAAATCATAGAGGAAGGGGTCGAGTTTATGTTCAAGCACTACTCAGGCTTCCTTATGTTCAAGGATTATTCTGACCTTCCCGGAATCGGCGTAAAGCCTGAATGGGATCAATGGGCGTATGAAAAAATATGCAGAATGTCGGGCGTAGATCCAAATCCTGCCTCCTAAAAAGTTTCCTATGGAATAAATAATTTCGGAAAGCACTAAGTTTGAGAAAATTTACATATGAATCCTCCCGGAGTATACAAGATAAATCTTGAGGGTGGAGTCGGGCGCTTCGATTCGCTTGAAAGACTGAATCCAGAAGGCTACTTTCTAATGCCAATGATAAACCCGGATGCCAGCTCTGTCCTGTTCTGGGGACGACAGGAAGGAGAAAAAGGTTTCAATATTTGGAGAAACGACCTCAACGGTAAAGATCCGGTAAAACTCACCGACCATAGGGCGGTATCCGGACATCCTTTTTGGAACAGCGACGCTAGCCGTGTGGTATTCTTCTCAACTCTCGGAGTATCTCCAGAAACGGATTGGAACATGGCTGATCAGTTTAAGCTTAAACGCTCTCCTAGGAATATATGGATAATGGGCAGAAACGGGGAAAATCCTATAAGACTTACTGAGGGACCGTACGTTGACGAAAGACCCTGTATTTCTCCTGATGGCAGGACAGTGGTTTTCGTTTCGGATCGTTCTGGTTATATGAATCTATGGTCAGTTTCAACTGAGACCGGAGAACTTAGACAGATCACAAAACATCAAAAAAGAGATTACAGACCTATTTTTTCTCCTAAGGGGGATTGTCTTGCGTTTTTTAGCACCAACAACTCTAAGGGAATGGATGATCTTTGCCTGATGAAATGGCCGGATGGGAAACAAGAGTTTCCTCTTCCTGAGGGACTTTTTAAATGGGTTCATGGTCCGTTTTGGCTTCATAGAGAAAGAACGATTTTATTTCATGCAAGATCGAGCGACGGGAAGGATTGTTCATTGCATATTTGTCGCATGGATGATATGCGGACTGAAAAAATACAACTGCCCGGAATTCCTGTTTATACCCACGGATCATTGGACGCAAAAGAAAAAATACTAGTGTTCGATACCCAGACTAAGTAGTAGTACTGAGTTGCGTTAAGAGATTTGTCAAAGACAAGATATGGCGTAAGTATTTTTTATGATGGCCCTCGCCATCCGTAGCACGGCTAAGCCGGGCGAAGGAGCTATTGACTACAGTATGTGTCTTTTTGAAAAGGAATGACCAGATCCGGACTTGAGATATTTTTCGAAGTCGTATGCTCTCTGCTTGTCCTTGAATGCCGCGTAGAAGACTAGTAGCCATGGTCTATATTTCTGAGTATGTTTGCATTTTCCAGAGTTATGGTCGTCTAGTCTTTTTCGGAGATCCTCGGTGAATCCAATATATCGTTGATTTTGATCTTCGAGGCTTTGGATTATATAGGTGTAATACATTATATTTGTCCTCCTACGCCGAGGCTACGGAGGACATCCTTCGCCCTTTTTCCTTTTGTATGAGTTTTATGATGGCCCTCGCCATCCGTAGCACGGCTAAGCCGGGCGAAGGATGGTGGGCGCTGAGGGACTCGAACCCCCGACAACTTGGGTGTAAACCAAGTGCTCTAACCAACTGAGCTAAGCGCCCTTAAAAAGGGAAGACTGGTATTATACCCGCTTTAGGACAGGTTTTCCAGTTCCATTGTTTCGAATCGGGAAAATTTCCAGAGCATTTGCCATAATCTTTTCTTTTAATGCTTCAAGTTCAATTCCCAATATTTCCGAAGCGGACATATAAACTGGTCTAACCCCTTCAAGATTTCCGTCGCTTTCAAGAAAGAATATTCCGTCACTTGCGGCAATTAGCGATTCAGTTTTTTTTCTAGTTCTAAATGATTCCTGCCTGAATGAAAGTATGAAACCATTTTCGATCAATTGTTCAGCGAGTTTTGGGTGTCCACTGAAACCATGTATGCAGAAACGGACATTCCTTTCTCTCGCGTTTTTTTTCACCGCAAGCAATTCTCCATACGAGCGAACGCAATGTATTACGAGGGGTTTCCCGAATTTCTCGGCAATACTTATTTGCCTCTCGAGCATTTCTATTTGAAGAGGCATGGGGGTTTTAGACAATCTGTCCAAGCCGCATTCCCCGACCGCCAGAAAAATTTCTTCGTTTAATCTTTCCTCTAAGATTCTAAAAATTCTATCAATCTCCTTATTTTCCGGAATAAACTTTGGATGGATCCCGCACGAAAAATAAGTCCCCCCGCGAATTTCGCGGGATATCTTTTCATCAGGGAATAAAGAAAAAATCGATATGCCTTCCTCAATATTCTCCGTCTGGTGGGAATGAAAATCAAAAAAATCGCTCATGGTCTTCCATTATCGGGATATTGCTATAAATTAGTTGTTCGAGATTAAATTAAAATGAAAAATTTCAAAATATCTTTTCCTGCTTACAAAAAGGAGCTTCAAGCTCTTGAAGGATCTTCCCTGTTTGAGTGCATAGCAAGGGCGGGAATCCTGATAAAGAATCCCTGCGCAGGACAGGGGATTTGCGGGAAATGCAAAATCAGAATCATCTCAGGAAAAAGTGAGCCAGCTCCGGAATGTAGGGAATTTTTCAGTTCCGACGAAATCTCCGCCGGTTGGAGGCTGGCTTGCAGAGTAAAGATCTTTGACAACATCGAAGTAGAAATTCCACCTGAAACATCCTTCGAAAATGAACTTCTCGTCCTAACTCAAGATGATAACCCAATCAAAATGGAATTGGATCCTTTTGTAAAGAAAAAAGAATTTGAAATTAGTCCTCCAAGCTTGGAAAATAATAAAGCCGATTTCCAAGGACTAAGAGAGTCCCTCGACATTTCAGAAGCGGACATAGAGCTGCTGAGGAAAATACCCCAATTCCTAAGGGAAAATAATTTCAAAGGTACCGCCGCAATATGCGGCAAAAGGCTTGTGTCGATAGAAGCAGGTTCGGAATCTGCGAATTTCGCGATCGCAGTTGATCTTGGCACAACAAGCATAGTGGCATCATTGATAGATGTTAATACGGGAAGAGTGGTGGACAGCAAGGGGACCCTTAATCCGCAGGTGCGTTTTGGCGATGACGTGTTAAGCAGGATAATGTCGCATAAATCAGATCGGGAAAACCTTTTAAAACTTCAAAGAGATGCGATAAAGGCGTTTAATGAACTTGTGAGCAAGCTATGTGCCGGCAACGGAATTTCCCAGGATAAGATTTACTCCGCGGCAATCGCTGGAAACACGGCAATGGAGTGCTTCTTTTGCGGAGTTAGCGCGGAGTATCTCGGAGAAATTCCATTCGTGCCACCGTTCAAAAAATCTCTCGTATTTAAAGCTTCAGATTTTGGCATGCGGATAAATCCCTCATCGCCAGTGTACATATTCCCGCTCATCGGAGGATTTGTCGGCGGAGACATAGTTTCCGGAATCAGCGCGTGCAGATTGGATGAAAAGCAGAAACCAACGCTCTTTATAGATATTGGAACAAACGGAGAAATCGTAGTCGCAGCTGGAGGAAAACTATATGCCGCTTCCGCTGCGGCAGGTCCCGCATTTGAAGGTGCCAGAATAGAATGTGGGATGAGGGCGGCTCCCGGAGCAATAGAGAAAGTAGTATTTTCAGAGGATGGAGTAAATATGAACATCATAAAAAGCAAGCATCCATCTGGAATCTGCGGCAGCGCGATAATTGATGTAGTAGCAGAACTTTTGAAATGGGGAATTCTTGAAGAAAGCGGAAGAATGAAATCTCCTGACGAGCTTCCAGCAGATTGTCCGAAAGCCCTAAGAGACAAACTTTTTAGCGACGACGGTGGTTGCAGCTGGGATTTTATGCTGACTTCCGACGCGGGCAAGAAAATTTTTATCCGCCAGAAAGATGTGAGGGAAGTCCAACTCGCTTCAGGAGCTATAAGAGCGGCAACATTGATATTGCTTAAAAAAGCCGGGATCGAAATCGAGAACCTCGATGCTGTTCTAGTGGCGGGGGGGTTTGGCAATTTTATAAGGAGAAATAATGCAAAACGCATTGGTCTTCTTCCTCAGCTTCCAGATCACAAGATCAGATATGTCGGCAATACTTCCTCCGAGGGCGCAAGAGAAGCTTTGCTTTCCCAGGACAGGATGAAAAAGGCTGAAGAAATCGCGTCAAAAACAGACTATGTTGAAATATCTCTTGACCCCGAATTCCAAATGCTCTTCGCTGAGGCGATGCTTTTCCCAATCGGCTGAATACGGAACGTTTTATGCTCTCCCAGTATTGCCAAAGCGTTTTCCAATACTATAATATTCCGTTCGCGAAAAATATCATATCTAAATACCGCACGCAAAAATGAAAAAAAGAATATTGTCTGGAATACAGCCCACCGGCGAAGTACATCTCGGCAACTACTTCGGAATGATGAAATCCGCAATAGATATGCAGGACGGCGGTGAAACTTACCTGTTCATAGCTGATCTTCACGCGCTTACATCATCTTTGGAGCCGGAAGCTCTTCGCAAAAATAGTTTCTCTGTCGCTCTAGATTTTCTCTCTTGCGGGCTTGACCCGGCTAAGACAGTTTTCTTCAGGCAGTCCGATGTCCCGGAAGTTACAGAACTAAGTTGGATATTGAGCTGTCAGACATCAATGGGCTTGCTCGAAAGATGCCACAGCTACAAGGACAAGACGGCAAGGGGCATGGTCCCTAATCACGGACTTTTTGCATATCCAGTTCTTATGGCGGCCGATATACTGATATACAAGTCAAACCTTGTACCAGTGGGAAAAGACCAGAAACAACACCTAGAAGTAACAAGAGATATCGCAATAAAATTTAATAACCGTTATGGGAACGTTCTTGTCATTCCTGAGGCGATGATCAGGGACGAGACGGCAGTAGTGCCGGGAACCGACGGTCAAAAGATGTCTAAAAGCTACGGAAACACTATAGAATTGTTCGGGGATGAAAAAGTTTTGAAAAAGAAAATCATGGGCATAATAACCGATTCAAAAGGCCTTGACGATTCGAAAAACCCCGATGAATGCATCCCTTTCCAGCTGTATAAACTTTTTGCGGCACCAGAACAAATTGCGGCAGTCGCGGACAAATTGAGAAATGGCGGTTACGGCTACGGGCACGCAAAGAAAGATCTTTTTGATGCCTATTGGGAACATTTCAGACCTTTCAGGAGCAGACGCGAAGAATTGCTGAAGGATCCGTCGCAAGTCGAGAAAATATTATCCGAAGGCGCAAAGAAAGCGAGAAATACTGCGCAAAATGTTATTTGCGAAATACGCAAAGCCGTGGGACTCTGACCTAGGGATGATATTGGCGTCCCGGGCAGGATTCGAACCTGCGACCCTCTGATTAGAAGTCAGATGCTCTATCCTCTGAGCTACCGGGACGAAATAAATTGAACACAAATATATCTCGAAATGTTTCTAAAGACAAGTCCCCTTTTCAGCATATTTGAAGTCTTTTGCTGGTCTTGATTGTCGGCAGGCAATATCAATTGGGCTTTAAATTTCGACATTTCGGATTAGATTACGTTTCAATCTCTGACGATGATCATGGCTTTGATTTCGATAAAATAAAAAGGAGACAAGTACATGAATAAATATGTAAATATGCTACTTCAAATACAAGAGCTGGAAACTGTAATAAAGGAAGGAAGTCTTGCGGTAAGTTCTGGCAAAGGGAAAGAGGACGTAAAGAATGAGCTCAAAAACGATATAGATGGCCTGAAACAGAATCTCCCCTTTGAGGTAGTTTCATCATTTGAAAGGATACTCTCAAAATACGGTCTCGCAGTGTGTCCGATGATAAATGCGAAGTGCACCGGATGCTCAATGAAACTTCCGATAGGACTTGCAAACAACATCCTGTCTGATAAAAATTGCATCTCATGCCCGAATTGTGGAAGATATTTGTTCCCAGACGAAGAACATCTTGCCCATCCTGGCGACGAAAACAAGCAGTATAAGGGCGTAGCAAGGTTTTCATCTTTGGATCTGATGTTCCCAAAGATCAAGGCGTCCAGCAAGGAAGAGGCGATAAAATTCATGGCCGGGAAAACCGCCGAAGTGGGCTTTGTCGAAAACGGTAGAGATTTTCAAGAAGCATTGCTGAGGCGTGAGGCGCTCGTTTCCACATCAATAGGCAAGGGCATAGCCTTTCCTCACGCGCGGGGCATCAAAGCCTGCGGTCTTACTCTTGCCGTAGGAACTCTGGAAAGACCAATACAGGAAAATGGAAACGAAGATCCTCTCTCCATGATATTCATGTCCGCGGTGCCGATATATTCCAGCGTGTTCTATCTGGAACTCGTGTCAAAGCTCGCGAATTATTTTGCCAATAAAACCAACAGAGATAAGCTTCTCAAAGGTAAAACTCCACAAGATCTCTGGAAGATCATGGTGTTAATAGGCAGATGACATCAGACAATAAAATATCTGAAGACGAGGTCCTTTCCTTTTTTGAGTCCTACCCCGAATCGGTAATTGTCCCGGAACCGGGAGCCTTACTGGGGATACAAACACTGCTAGTACATGAACCAAAAGACAGAATGCTTGTAGTCTGCGGTGGAAAATCATCCATCGAAAATGGATTTAGAAAAAAGTTCAACATAGTGATGGACGATATTGACTGTGATATAGAATTCTTTGAAGGGATTTCGGCGGAGCCCGACATTGAGGAGATTGGTCGTCTAAAAAAATCCATGGATGAATTACTCCCGGATATTGTTGTTGCGGCAGGTGGGGGAAGTGTTATGGACGCGGCAAAAGCGGCCTACCTAGTTCACCAGATAGGCGGAGACATCAGAGATTATTTTGGATTAAATAAAGTCTCGTCCTCATCCAAAGTAAAAGACATTAAAAAGATTCTTTGTGTGCCAACGACGGCTGGGACAGGGTCGGAAGTTACTCATTATTCCAATGTGATGGACATGGACGAAGGTGTCAAAAAGATAATTGCAGACAAGGAGATTATTCCGTCCCATGCCTTTATCGATTCTTCTTTGTGTTTAAGTTGTCCGAGGGAGCTTACTCTAAATACCGCTTGCGATGCGCTGTCTCACGCGATTGAGGCATATCTCGGTCTCGCAGCTGAATCATCTGAATATGATAAATGGGCTCTTGCCTCCGTGAGATTGATAGCCGGAGCCCTGCCTACGGCTTTAAACGATCCCAATGACAAGTCCGCGAGGAAAAATCTCTCATACGCGGCCACATTGGCTGGTATGGCGATCAGATTCAAGCCTACTGGAATTCCTCATCTCTTGAGCTATCCGTTTTCTAGGGTTGTACCACATGGGATCGCAGTTGCTTCACTTTTGCCAGCGGCATGGAAATATTACTGCGGGAATGGAAAAGTATCAGAAAAAACTGCAATCCTAAAGGGAGTTTTCGGGGAGGGAGAGAAGCCTTTAGAAATAATTGAAGACCTACAAAAATTCCTGATTTTGTGCGGAGTCCCGTCAAAACTATCCGCCATAAAAGGCGTTAATCAGGAACTTATGCAAAAATCTGTGGACATTTCTTGCAATAATAAGGCGAAACTGGCAACAATCCCGAGACCAATCCCTGAAGCCGATGTCAAAAAGACTCTATCCAAAATCATAGAAGACGCAGGATGACAAATGACAGATTCAAATAAAAGCGTTGAGCTTCGTTCTGCTTCAAGACGAATATTGAACGCCGGATTGGCGTGCAATGTCGCTCTTGCCCTAGCGAAAACTCTTGCGGGTATATTTGGTCATAGCAGGGCTCTTCTCGCCGATGGCATAAATTCCACGTCCGATGTCGTATATTATTTCGCGGTAAAAATATTCATGGAAATAGCCCATAAGCCCGCCGATGAAAGGCATCCATATGGACATAGACAAATGGAAAGTATTGCCGCTTTGACAGTAGGGGCTTTTGTCATAACCACGGCGGCGGCTCTTTTCTGGGATTCTGCCGACGACGCCTTCCATTTTTTCTTGAACGAAAGGGATAACTCTCCTCCCAAATACTTTACCTTAATTATAGCGTTGTCAACTATTTTGATTAAAGTATATCTATACCTCTTCACCAAAAAAGGAGCTTCAAAGTTCAAAAATCCCGCCCTCATGGCTCTTGCCTACGACCACAGAAACGATATTCTTTCGGCAAGTGCCGCAACATTGGGAATAATTTTCAGCATCATCGGCTTTGGATGGTTCGATCCTCTAGCTGGCGCAATAGTTTCAATTCTAATATTGAAAACAGGTATAAAAATAATTAAAGAATCTTCGGATGAACTTATGGATACTGTTCCCGGAGAGCATTTGAACGAAACAATAAAAAATATTTCCTTCGGAGTTGATGGTATCGGTTCAATAGAAGAAGTGAAAGCTCACAGATTTGGGCCGTATCTTGTAGTAAATATGGTCATAGGAGTTGACGGAGGAATTTCAGTCGCCGCAGGAGATAAAATAGCCACAAACCTGGAAGAAAAACTGATATCCTCCATCGAAGGTCTTTCAAAGGTCTACGTCCACTTTCATCCTCAGGAAAAAATCACAACCCTATCCTGAACTAAATAAAAAATGTTTTTTAAAAGAAAGGCTTTCTTAATCTTGATCTCAGCAGCCCTGCTGATCAATATCATCGTGCTAATCTTCAGGTTTTATCTCTCAAGCATGATCAAAGATGTCGTACTGCTCGGTAAACTCGATTCAATATCTCTTACGAAGGAGATAGATGAACGGCTTGACAAAATCAACCCGCCTGGAAATCTTTTTGTCCGTTTCGAAGGATTTAAAAGCAAAGACGGCGCCGGGTGGGGTGCACTAGAAGATGTTGCAAGCATAATGTATTTCAGAATGGCGTATAAAATGTATCCCAAGATTGTGTTCGCTTGCTCGGAGAACACGAAAATAGTCCGAGGAAATGAATTTCTCGACGCAGATTTTCCCCCTGAAAAAAGTTGGCTAAGGAGCAAAAATATTTCTGGCATACTTACCATCTTGCGCTCTCCAGAAGATGGGCGGGAAATATGGTATTATCAAAACCTTGACAACCAAAGCGCAGGGAATTAAGCATGGTATTTATTGCAATCTATCTGTTGTCAATTCTAATATGCGGCATTTCCGTCCTTTCGTTTTGCGAAATTCGCAAGGGAAACCAGTGGCCTATTCATAAATTGCTCGCATTCGCTTATGTGATTGGCAGCGGAGTTTCCGCATTCGTCCTCTTCTGGATGGCGTTGGCAGGAATTCCTCCGACAGCTCTTTGGATAATATATCTCTTTGTTTTTTCAATAGTCTTATTCGCTTTGAGTCCGGCGCGGCGAATTCTTTCATCCATAGCCCTCGCTTGCAAGATTTCCGGTCAGAAGCAATTAAAGAATCAAGACATAATGATGTCGAACACGGATCTTATCGGACGTTCTACGATTCTGCTTGCCATATTTGCCCTGCTGCTGTCATTTTCGATAGTATTTATGAACTCGCTTTTTATGCCGCTGTGGGATATAGATTCCTTCGCTTTGTGGGGACTCAAATCGAAGGCTATATATTTCACTTCACTCGATAAAGGCGCGTATTTTCATCGCATTGGATATGGTTTTAGTCATCTGGAATATCCTCTGTTGGCTCCATTCCTTAATGCTGGAATTTATCTTTGCCTCGGAGGATGCCCGCAGAATTGGGGAAAACTTCTTTACATCCCGCTATTTCTTTCTTTGGTTGTTGTTCTATGTTCCGCTGCCGCCCGCAACATGGACAAAATTCTATCATTCGGATTTGCCGCTCTATTATTTTCTTCCCCCGCAATCCTCCAATGGTCTGCCGCTGGCACAGCAGATATATATGTTGTCGCTTTTTATGCCGCCATGCTTTTCTTTTCCATAGGATATATTGAAAATCGCGACAAATCCAATCTTTCTCTTTCAATTTTATGCGGAGCTTTTCTTGTCTTCTCCAAAAATGAAGGCCTGCCCATCGCAGTAATAAATATCCTTTGCGTATTATGCGCGGCGACCATAATGAAATTCGATATTCGGGACAAAATTCGAATTATAGCATATGCCTCCTTGGGGGCTTTTATTCTTATTCCATGGTTCATGTGGAGTTCAGATATTCCAAGGATACATGAAAACTATCCCGAACATATAGGGAAGATTCTCGATCCTAAAAATCTAAGCAGAATTCCCGATATAACGTTTCAATTCTTTTCTCAAGGTAAAAATTGCTTCCGCTGGGGATTATTTTGGCTGATATTCCCAGTCTCCCTGATCTTTGCAAGAAAATCGGCAAAATTTCTAGTCCCTCTGGTCTGTCTTTTTGCGAATTTCGCGCTCTACTTCCTGATATTCGTAATAAGTCCCTGGGATGTAAGCTATCTTTCCGCAGCGGCACTCGAGAGACTGCTTACGCATTTGTCGGTGCCGGCATTTTACGTCATGGTCTCATCTCTGGGACCACTTTCCGAAAACAGCAGGCGCAATTAGATACTATTTCCCTCTTTCAATTACGTGATCCGCCCACTCCACAAGCAGGCTCTTGAATTTTCCTTCCGGGAATTCTTGAAGCATTTTCAAGGATTCTGTCTTCATTTTTGAAGCCTTGGAAAGGCAAGACTCTTCGGCTCCACATCCTTTTACGATCTCGCGGATTCTCACAATATCCTTAGCAGAGAAATTTCTTTTTCCGGCTCGGGATATTATGAATTCCGATTCTTTTTTGCCCGATAGGCGGATAGTTTCCAAAAAGAGATAAGTAGGTTTTCTCTCGGAAAGATCCGAAAGCGCTGGTTTTCCTATCGTCTTCTCATCGGCAAAAACTCCGAGCCAGTCATCTTTTAATTGGAAAGCTATCCCTGCGAATTTCGCAAAATCTCCTATCCTGGATATCAGCCTATCATCGGTTTTTTTTCCGTCACACGCAATTCGAGCTCCGCATATAGCCGAGAATTCAAGAAGCCTGCCAGTCTTCATCTCAGCAATTTTGAGAAGTTCTTCTACTGAAATTTGCGACCATTTTTTGTAGGAGATTTCCACGTCCAGCGATTCACCGCATATCAAATCCCTTCCGCCGAGCAGGCAAAGATCTTTGGTAAGTCCCAACACCGTGTCCGAACTGATTCCAGCGCGCGTGTGGGTTTTTAAAAGCATATTGATTGCCCAGGCATGCTGTATGTCTCCGGTAAGGATAGACTGGGAAACTCCAAAATTTTCCGCTTCAGACCCCTTGCCAAGCCCCTTGCTCTTTGCGAAATTCGCAATCGATATATGCGTTGAGGCTTCTCCTTTACGAAGCGGATCGCAGTCTATTATATCATCGTGCACCAAAGTCCAATTATGGAATATCTCCACCGCTGCGCCTGCTAATTTCGCGGATTCCGGTTGCCCCCCGAAAAGACCGCATGTCCACATTAGCAATGCCGGACGCAATCTCTTCCCATTTCTCAAAGGATAATCCTTGACGGCTGTCTTCAAGAAATCCGGCGTGATGGGATCGGGGAAATCGTCCTCTTTGATAGTCTCTTCAATGAGTTTTGCGATTTTCGCAAGCTCAGTTTGAAATGTTTTTTTTTCTTTCATGGCATCTTTGGATAATGATCCGTGGTTTTAATTAAAGCAAATCTACCTTTAAAACACAGCTTTTAAAATCAAAAAAGGATTTCAAAACGATAAAATTGGTGTATCATTAGCTTTCATGAAAGAAAATTCTCAAAGAAGTCGAAGGCTTGTCGCCGCTATGAGCGGAGGGGTGGATTCAAGTGTTGCGGCCGCCATGTTGATGGGTGAAGGAGCGGAAGTCATCGGGGTGACTCTGAAATTTTTTGATTGTGACAAGGTTTCAGAAAAGAAAAAATCATGTTGCGGTACTGAGGACAGAAGACAAGTTCTCAACGTATGCGAACATCTAGGAATAAGGCATTACTTCCTCGACATGAAAGATGTTTTCAGTGAGAAAGTGCTGAAAAAATGCTGGGAAGAATATGCCTCTGGGAGAACCCCCAATCCATGCGTATTGTGCAACCGATATCTCAAGTTTGGATCATTGATAGAATACGCTAAATCGCTAGGAGCCGACGGAATTATAACAGGACATTATGCTAAAATCGCAAGGAATTGCGATGGAAGACCAACACTCTCGAGAGGCGATGATAAAAATAAAGATCAATCCTATTTCCTGTCCCTCGTGAAGTCGGACGACCTAGAAATGACTTTCACTCCGCTTGGATCGATGAACAAGAAACAAGTGCGAAAGATGGCGAGCGAGTTGGCTTTGCCAAACTCGGAGAAAAAAGAAAGCCAGGACGCCTGCGTAGGATTAATTGGAGAAAACTTCTCCGAAACTCTAAGAAGAATTTTCGGGGCTGAGGCTAAATCTGGAAAATTCCTAGACATGGAAGGAAGAGAAATAGGAGAACACAACGGCATCCATAATTTTACCGTAGGGCAAAGGCGCGGGTTCGGTAAAGGCTTCGGCAAACCCGTATTCGTAAAGAGCATAAATCCCGCAGGCGATGTGACCCTTACTGAAAACGAAAGAGACCTCTTTTCAAAAGAACTCGTAGTTAGGGGCGTAAATTGGCTGATGCCGGAATTTTCGAGAAAAAAATCTTTCATCGCAAAAACACAAATAAGATACAGACATGATGCGGCTGAATCTGAAGTAACGGTTTTAAACAATGAATCAGTCAAAGTAGTTTTCCTAGAAGCCCAGAGAGCGGTAAGCCCCGGACAAGCCGCCGTATTCTATGCCGATGACACAGTGATTGGCGGTGGAATCATAGACTGATGAGCCTGATATCAGGCTTTTCTCACAAAGGCACAGATACACAAAGATAATCTGCCCATTCCAGTCCCGTTTTCGTTAAGTTTATGTTTATTTCTATGGAAGCGGATCGAGAGTTTTTTTCTCCTTGTCAATTATCAGTTGATCAAATCCTGGCAGATTGCCCTCCGCGGAGGCTTCTGCGAATTTCTCAGATTCGGAGCTGGCAGATATTACGCTCTGAGGCAATTTTTGATCTGGGGTCACCGGCGTGCAGTCTAGGATCGCAACTAGCCTTGTCTTCTTCGAACTCTGCGACTCGCTCGAGAGCAGCCAGCCAAGACCAGGAAGATCGCCAAGCCATGGAAGCTTGCTTACGCTCTGTACCACTGTGGTCTTTTCAACTCCTCCGACAACTAGTCTTGCTCCAGAGTTCGGCACAGACATTCTGGTATTTACTGAACTTGCTGATAATCTGGCAGTGCCGTCACTGGAGAATCCTAGAAGGCTGGTGTTTGTCATAGTTATCGTCATTGTGCTGGTCAATTCTGTTACAGAAGGCAGTATTGAAAGATCAAATCCGTAGCTGCTGGATACAGTGTTCCTTGTTGCGGATCTGTAGATAGTCATGTTCTTGTCAGCTCGCCAGTTTTCTACTGCGACCCAATCTGTGGGCATAGCTGTAACTGCAGCCCCCGTGTTGGCGACATCTGATCCGTCATTTAGGTTTCTTGCTTGTACTCCTTGTTCAAGCACGAGATTAAAACATCTTGCTTGTGTTACTGCTTTGCCGTCTTTCAATATCATTGGTCCACCGCTCGCCACCTTCATGAAATATGTAAACCTATTTCCATCGCTTACGCGGCTGATAACTATGGAACCGTCAAAATCGTCCGTAGTAACAAGGGCTCCATTTTCCGTAGAAGCCGTTATCCTGTAAGAATCGGCTACAGCTCCGGCTCCAGCTGTGACAAAATTTTGGTTCTCCAGTGTTATATAATCTGCGGACACAATGTTTGAAATATCATCCCCGTTCTCTATCCTGGGAATTTCAACTATGTTAGTGATACGTCCCTCGATCCCGTTCATTATTGATATTTCGCCGGTAGTCACTACGTTGGCTTTGCCGTTTGCGGCGAGAAAATCAATATAGCGGGTATTCCATCGCGGACTGAACTTGAAGAACTTGGTACTGCCAGAGCTGGTTCCGTCTGGGAGACCTGACGTCGCATTTCCGCTCCAGCCGTCGGAGAATCTGCCTGCGGCTGAGAATATGTCTGCTCCGGGACCGTTTTTCCAAGCTTGGAAATCCACTCCAAGTTTGTCATCATTCTCGCTGTCTAGTTCATATACGGCGTATCTTACCTTGACCTCAGCGGTTGGCGTGTCATAGAGTTCGAGCATGGTTTTTATATTCTTGACCTGATATTTTGGGCAATAGAATAGGAGGGCGTTTAGGTCTGCATCAACTCCCACGGTATCGGCGCCACCTTCGAGTTCGAAATCATCTCCTTGGACGTTAAGCCCCACGTTCCTTATGATGCCAGCCAAAGAGTTTGCGTCCCAGTATTTTGGGAAGTAAGCGAAAGCCTTTTTCCCAGAAGATGATTTGAGGTCGGGCTTGTCAAGAGACTCGACGAGTTCGTCTATGCCCATGCTTCCATCGCTCTGTTTTTCGAATCTGTAATCCTCGGCTGAAACGATTAGGGCTCCAGTTCCGTCATTGAATTTTATAGCCTCTACTTTTGTGGAATCTCCCTCTATTCTCTCCGCTCTTACGGCAGTCCTGAGATATGGCTTGACCTCGTAGGGGTCGGCATTTTTCAAAATGTATGTCTTGGTGAGAATATCCGGATCATTTGTTGTTGAGATCAGGTGCAATTTATCAACGTCTTTGTCCACATCAATCCTGAGTTGAGTCTGTATCGAGCTTCCCCTGGGGGCTGGAGCGGGGGTTGCTGGTTCGGCATAGGTTCTGCCTGCGAAAATCGCAAACGCGGCTATACTTGTCATGTGAATTTTTGTATTCATTAACAGTTCTCCTTGAATTTTAGTTTTTTACTTCACTTTTGCTTCGTTTTTTTCGCTAGCTAAGAGTTGTGACGCCTCTACTATTTCGCCGGCCCACTCGGACATCTGCGCAGCGCCAATCGCGGATTCTGCTTTCGCGGTTACGAAGAATCTCGTGAAACTCTTCGATTGGGTTGTTGTTCCGAAGAGATGTTTGAGAATGGGTACCTTGGACATGAATATCATTCCGTTATATTGTTCAACGTCATGGGACTTGGTGAAAGAACCGAGCATTTTCTCGGAGCCTTCCGCCAGGGTTATGTTCGATGTGATGGTGCTACGGTTGTTGAACTCGGTCCCAGAGTTATTCCTCTCGATGGGATCAGCCATGTCAAGAAGATAATTGAACATCACTACAATAGCCTTGTCGGCGGATTCGTTGTAAGCGATAACCGGACCTGTCAAGGTGAGGTCGAAGAGGCCGCTGGAGCTGGGAACTATGGATGTCTCCATCATATCGTTTTTTGTGACATTTTGCAGTTGCGGGTCGAGCACAATGCGGAATACTCCGGAAAGGTCGTTTGACACCGTCAAGGTTCCTGTTCTGCCTATTCTTGCCTTGCCTTTCTGGGCGAGCAATCTCAAGAAGGTAGCGTCGAACTGTGGAGCGAATATCATTCCCGCCCATGAATTGCCAAATCCGGAAAACATTTCCATGCTGTTGGCAAAGAGTTCCTCATTTGCTCTGAAATCGAAGAAATCCGCTCCGAAACCGGCGAGTTCCGCCCCCGGACCGTTTTTCCAAGCTACAAAGTCAACTCCAATCTCCTTGAAATCGTTGTCACTGAATTCGTAGACTTTGAAGGTCAATGTCACCTGCGGCGCGGGTTTATCAATAGCTTCAAGCCATTTTTGGACCGCATCTCCATCCGACTTCGAGTCTTTCCAGTAGAACATGTTGGTGCTTGGGTCGGAGAAAAATTGACCATCGCCACCGCTCACTATGCTCGCAACGTTTATCATGTCCTTAGTAAATCTGTGTTTTGGGCAATATACGAATCGGTATATGCCGTCGCCATCCACTATCGATCCTTCTCCATCGGTTTTTGATGGCCTATCAAGTTTTGCGATCATGTCGTCTATCAGCGCAACTATATCAGTAGCCATGTTGACGAGTATATATTCCTTTCCTTCTTTGGCGTATGCTAGGCTCTGGACGCTAGCCTCTGGCGTTCCCCTTGTATTGAATCTACGAACCGCCCCCAAGACGAAAGGAGCTAAATCAGCCCCCTTTACGTTCTTGAGCTCGTAGAGTTTCGATGTCATGTAAGTCTGATCCCTGTCCTCTACGATTGCGACTCTTCTGCTGTTGTCATCCGAAGCCACTACATCCTGTCCTTTCACCGAGAATATTAAGGCGAGAGACAGCAACAAGATCCCTAGTTCCTTTGCATTTTGAATCCTTCTCATCTTTTTCCTTTTGTTTATTTTTATTAATAAAAACATTTTACATGGAACGAGGAGGCATTTAACATTATTTGTGCCAACAAAGAACTCATAATATTTAAGTTGTTGACTAACAAAGACTTATTTTTTTTACTGAATCCAAATTGTATTTATATTGTAATACAAAAATGTGTCATGTTTGATTTTTTTATTCATTTTTGTTTGAAGGTATAACTTCAAAAATGGAATTTTGGTTTTGATAATACATCTAGGCGTTCTTGTTTTGCGGGAGCGGTTATGGGAGTTCAAGTCTGCCCATGCGATTTTGGGCTATCAAGCTTATACTGAGCTGCATTCAAGGAGTTAGGAAAGACTAACGATAAGATTTGAATAGTGTTTTGTTTTTTTCTATTCTATTTTTAGGCAGCTGTTATTTTTTTTCGAGCGGTATTTTTATTGTAAATGTGCTTCCCGCTCCAATTGAGCTTTCTGCTTTTACTTCTCCACCGTGGGCATTTATTATGTGTTTGACTATTGCCAGTCCGAGTCCGGTTCCGCCCAATTCCCTGCTTCTTGCTTTATCAACGCGATAAAATCTCTCGAATATCCTAGGGAGGTGGTCCGGGCTCATTCCGCATCCTTCGTCGGAGACGGATATTTCAAGGCCTTTTTCGTTTTTGACTGATTTGATTCTGACCTTATTTCCCTTGTCACTGAATTTTATTGCGTTGTCTATTAAGTTTGTCAGAGCCTGTTGAAACAGTCCTGGATCCATATCCCAATCAAAGTCTTGCAGATCCATTTCAATTTTGACCTTGTTATTTTCGGCTTTTTCCCTGCACGTGTCCACGGCTTGTTCGATTACGTCCGACACTGAGCATGGATTTAGGTCCAACTCGTCAGAGCCTTGTTCTATTCTGGACAGACTGAGGATATCTTCCACAAGGGTGTTCAGTCTTTGTGCGTGTCTTGATAATATCGCAAACATTTTATCGCGTTCTTTGTGTTTGAGATCGTTTTCGAGAAGAGTTTCCACCGCTCCGATTATCGCTGTAAGGGGAGTTCTTATTTCGTGAGATACGTTGGAAACAAAATCTTTGCGCATATTTTCCAATCTTTTCATCTTGGTAACGTCATTAAAAACCGCCAACGCGCCGACGACTTTGCCGTCCGCATTAACAAGAGCGTTGCCTCTTGCCTGGAGATAGGTTTTCTTGGAGCATAAAATCTCTATTTCCCTTTCTATGTCGGATTTGTTTTCGAGCAGTTCAGCCAGGAGATTTTGTGTTTCCGTGTTACGTATAAGTTCGTAGAAAAACTTTTTTTCGGATAGTCCTTTTGTGCCGATGTTGAAGAGACTCATCGCCGCCTTGTTTGCCTTTATAATTCTGCCTTCGGCGTCAATAGCCACAACGCTTTCTTTCATGCTCGAAAGAATTGTGTCAAGCTCGCTGAGACTTTTTCTTTCGCTTTGCAGGCTTTTCTTAAGTTCGACAGCCATCCTGTCTATCTCGTCGGATACCAAATCTATCTCATGTATCCCGCATGAATGAATGGTTTTTGAAAAATCCCCTTTTGCGAAGTTGGCGGCTTGTTTTCGGATTTCCGACAGAGGAGAATTTATTTTTCCTGATATTAGCATTATTATTAACCCGCCGGCAACAAACGCCGTGATGCAGAACGTAAAAAGCCATTTTACGGAAGTTTCTACTCCCTTGAATATTATGTCATCGCTTTGCGAAATTCGCAGTATGAGATTATCTCCGGAAGGAGTTGCGATTTTCGCGGCGGAGTAGAGAAAATTTTTCTTGAGAGTAGTGCTAAATCTGTATGATTCACCGAATCCTTTTTCCGCAGCCGCTATAGTTTCGGGTCTATCGTTGTGTTTGAGCATTTCGCTCGGTGAAGCGTCAGAATCAAAAACCACGGTGCCATCGCTTTTTATGAGAGTGACTCTTGCGGAAAGAGATTTCGCGAGCGTGTCGAGTTTCAAAGATATGGCTTCTGTGTCCTTCATGTCAGAATCGGATAAAATGCTGTCCCTTGTCACGGACAGTATTTCTGAAAGGTCATTTTTTGCCTGGTCTAGCCTGTTTTTTTTGAGCATTTGCCAGGAAGGGAAGAACACTATGGCGATCGCTACAACGATAGAAATGCTGTATAGAGGGAATATTTTGTACTTAAGTGTCATTTATTAATCCTTAAATCTATATCCGACTCCTCGGATTGTTTCTATGATATCTCCTGACTCTCCGAGTTTTTTGCGAAGTCCGACGATTTGAACATCTACAGCGCGTTCTGTGACTGGGTAACCATCGCCTTTCACTGCCTGTACGATTTGGTTGCGTGTGAAGACCCATCCAGGTCGCCTAGATAGCAGGTACAATAATTCAAATTCGGTGAAAGTGAGATCTATCTTTTTCCCCTTGCATATGACTTCCCGGCGGCCTTGGTCTATTATAAGGTCTTTCTTTTTTATTACGCCGTCTTCTCCGCTGGCGACGGAAATCTTTCTTAGAACGGCCTTGACTCTTGCCATTAGCACCTTGGCGCTGAAAGGCTTTGTCATGTAATCGTCCGCACCCATTTCAAGACCTGTTATGACATCGGATTCTTCTCCCTTTGCGGTAAGCATTATTATAGGGATATGTCTTGTTTTTGAGTCGTTTTTCATTATTCTGCAGACATCGAGTCCGTCCATGCCTGGAAGCATGAGGTCCAGGATTATAATATCTGGCAATTTTTCTCTTGCCATCTTGATGCATTCTTCTCCGCTTTCGACGGTCCTGACCTTGTATCCTTCGCGTTCAAGGTTCATCTCTATAAGATCAGCTATATCTTTTTCGTCCTCTACGACAAGTATTTTCGCTTTTCCCATTTTATAATACCTCGTTTTTTGTTTTTGACGACCAAACGGAGTTTTGTTTGCCGCTGTAATCGTTGTCCATCAATATATTCAATATTCAAAAAATGTATTACTTATTCATCGGAAGGTATTGGACTTTGGATCTGTTTCTGATGTCTTATGATTTTTCCGTCTATCATGTAAATAACGTCCTCGCATATATTTGTCGCATAATCAGCTATGCGTTCGAGTTGTCTGGAGACTCCCAGCATGTGAAGGAAATATCTTGTCCTGTTGGGTTTTTCCTTGATAAGGCGAACTATTTCTTCGTGAATGTCCCTGTTGAGTTTATCTATCTCTTCGTCCATTTCGCATACTTCCCTAGCTTTAGTTGGGCTGAATTCTATCACAGAATCTAGGGTTTTTGAAAGCATGACTTGAGTGCGTTCCATAATGGAACTGAAATCTACTGGGACTTTGCCGTCCTTTTTTTCTGCAATTGCCAGGGAGCGTTGAGCTATGTTTACGGCGAGGTCGCCGATCCTCTCTAAGTCATTGTTGATTTTGAGGCATGCTATTACGTAGCGCAGGTCTGCCGCAACCGGCTGGTGGAGAGCGAGTACTTTCATGCATTCTTCTTCGAGTTCTACTTCGAACTTGTCCACCTCGTCGTCAGCGGAAATTACTTCTCTCGCGAGTTGCTCGTTCCTTGTGCTAACCGATATTACAGCTTTTCTGACGTTCTCCTCCACCACAGTGGCAAGCTGCATTAATTTCTTCTTTATTTTTTCAACTTCTTTTTGTAGATGTACGGACATTATTTTTCTCCTTTTTTTCTGGGAACTACGAGCATCAACCGAATCTTCCGGTAATATACTCCTCGGTTTTCTTATTTTTAGGGTTTGTAAAAATTTCGTCAGTTGAAGCATATTCTATAATTTCTCCCTCGAAGAAGAATGCCGTATAATCGGACACCCTTGCGGCCTGTTGCATGTTATGTGTCACTATCACTATTGTGAACTGTGATTCAAGTTCCTGGACAAGGTCTTCAATTTTTGAGGTTCCGATTGGATCTATTGCTGAAGTCGGTTCATCCATAAGTAGGATTTCTGGTTCTATCGCTATTGCTCTGGCAATGCAAAGCCTCTGTTGTTGTCCGCCGGAAAGGGCCATGCCGGGCTTGTTCAGCTTATCTTTCACCTCGTCCCATAGGGCTGCCGAGCGCAGAGAGCGCTCAACCTTTTCGGCGATTTCATTTTTTGAGAGCTTGTAGTGAAGCCTAAGTCCGTATGCTATGTTTTCGAAAACTGTCATAGGGAATGGTGTTGGTTTCTGAAATATCATCCCTATTTTTCTGCGAAGTTCCAGTAGGTCTGTGGAAGGGTTAAGTATGTCTTCTCCGTCGATTAAGACTTTTCCTTCGGCGCGTTGATCTCGGTACAGCTGATATATGCGGTTGTAGACTCTCAGGTGGGTTGATTTTCCGCATCCGGATGGGCCTATGACTGCGGTGACGCATTTTTCGTAGACGTCAATATGATTGTTAAAAAGTGCCTGTTGGTTGCCATAGAAGAAATTCAAATTTCTTACGGATATCTTGACTTCTTTTTTTGGTGGTATTGAATTAATCATTTCTTTCCCTCTCTAAGTAAAATTCTTGCTGATATGTTTAGCAAAAGAACTGAGGCTGTTATTATCAAGGAAGCTCCCCATGCTATCTTGTTAAGTCCATCAAAGGGAGACATTGCATAGTCATTTATGGTTACTGTGAGATTTGGTGTCGGGTGCGTGAAGATGTGCCAGAACTTCCACCAGGGTTCAAATGGCCAGAAATAGCTGTTAAGCGCCGTAAAAAGCAGTGGTGCGGTCTCTCCGCTGACTCTGGCGACAGCGAGCAAGACTCCAGTCAACAAGCCGGTTTTCGACGCTCTGAATACGATTTGGAGGGTTGTTTTCCATCTTGGAGTTCCGATGGCGAGAGCGGCCTCTCTGAGGGAGTTTGGCACCAGTGACAGCATGTCTTCTGTTGTTCGAAGAACCACGGGGAACATTATTATTGAAAGGGCAACTGCTCCGGCAAAGCCAGAAAAAGTTTTGGTGTTGAAAACTATCACGGTGTACACAAAAAGTCCTATTATTATTGATGGCATTCCCATCATTACGTTTGCGGAAAATCGAATAATGTTGCCAATTTTGGAATTTCTTCCGAATTCAGAGAGAAAAATTCCTCCTAGAATTCCCAGTGGCACTCCAATAAACGTTGCTATTAGCGTAATGATCAGAGTTCCCAATATGGCATTAGCCACTCCGCCTTCCGCTCCATCAACACTTATTCCAGTGAAAAACTCCTTGTTGAAAGATGAAAATCCCCTAGCGAAAACAACCGCTATTATCCAAAACAGAAAGAAAATCCCTGCCATTGCTGCTACAAACGAAACAACCTTCATAAAATTATCCAAGGCTCGCCTTTTAATAACAGCTTTTTTCTTCATAGACCGCCTCCGGCGCTTTTCCTTACTCGATTGAGCCAAATTTGAGCAAGTATCTGAATAGCGAAGCTGACAAGAAAGAGTATGAGTCCCAGTTCAAGCAATACACTTTTAAATAAAGGCTGGGATACGGCCTCCGAAAACTGACTTGCCAAGGTGGATGCTATTGTTGTTCCAGGCGACAAGAGAGAAATGGAGACTCTTTGAGCGTTTCCTATTACGAAAGCCACGGCCATGGTTTCTCCTATTGCTCTGCCAAGTCCGAGAAAAATTCCGCCTAGTATTCCCTGCATTCCATATTTGAGTGTCACGTTGTGCGCAACTTCCCAAGTTGTAGATCCAAGTCCGTAAGCTGATTCCTTTACCACCGGTGGAACCATTTTGAAGACGTCTCTTATTATCGCGCTTATGAACGGCAATATCATAAGAGCTAGTATAAAACCTGCTGTCATTGTTCCTATTCCCATTCCAGTTCCAGAAAAAAGAGGAATTTTTATTTCGAATCCCAAAAACCCCGAAAGGTTGGTGGCGAAGGAATCCAATAAAGGTTGAATTTTCTTAGACAAAAACGGCTGTATATGATCCTGCATGAACGGAGCGAAGACAAAAAGACCCCACATCCCGTAGATTATGCTTGGAATGGCGGCCAGGAGATCAATAGCCTCCCCCACGATCTTGCTTAAAAGAGGATGGGAAAGTTCTACTAGAAACAAAGCTATGACGAAGCTCGTTGGAACGGCTATGATCATAGCGACAATGGTTGTAACGAAGGTTCCAAATATGCTAGGAAAAGCTCCGAATTCCTGCCTAACAGGATCCCAGCTTTTGGACCATAAGAACCCAAGTCCAAATTTTTTTATTGAAGGAAGCGAGTGATGAAACAGTTCAACGAAGAGGAGTCCCAATATGACTATCATTACAAGCGCG
>CAZXAC010000007.1:0-26139 GCA_964638335.1 uncultured Lentisphaera sp.
CCTACGGACATGCCGCAGTAGCCTACGCACTTTCCGAAGCATATGCCCTTACAAAGATTCCCATGGTTGAAACAGCCATGAACACCATGGTTGAGACCCTGGTTCAGGGACAGGGTAAACATGGAGGATATAACTACAGTCATAACAACAAGGCAAACGAAAAAGGTGAGTCTCGCTTCGACTTATCGCTGGGAGGATGGCATTTCCAGGCGCTCAAGGCGGCGTTCGCCGCCGGTTCCAGCGTTCCCGGCATAGAGAAGGCAATAGAACTCGCCATCCAGGGAATGAAAAAAGAGGTATACGTAACTGGTGGCGGATTCTCATATTCGAACCTTGGAGACGACAAACAAAAACCCCTTCCTACAATGTCTGCGGTGGGCGCACTGTGCCTACAGCTTTTGGGAGACCCTGGTTGTAAGGAAGTTACAACCACGATAACATGGTTTCAAACTGCCAACGCAGGGGAAGCCATGAAGTGCAATTGGAAGGGAATTAGGGACTATAAAGCTAAAAGAACATATGAATGGCCTCTTTATCAGTGGTATTACCAGACCCAAGCTATATTCCAGAACACCGACGGACAGGGCGCAGTATGGAACGATTGGAACAAATCTTTCCAGACAGAACTGCTTAGAGAGCAGTATAAGGATGGGCACTGGACGAGCCCACACAATAAATACACTCCTGATCCGGACAAAATAAAAAGTCCCGGAGAGAACATAAAAACTTTCAGAGGTCAGCTTGATCTAGATATATACTCTACAGCGATGTGCACCCTGATGCTGGAAGTTTATTACAGATATCTGCCCACATTTAAAGTTGTGGCGGCACCGCCTCCACCTCAGGAAGGGACAGAATCGAAATCATCTGAATCTGGATTGGTAATCGAGTAAAAAGCAAAGCTATGATCTTAGAAGGACGGAGCCCAGCTCCGTCCTTTTTTTTGAATATCGGAGCTCATTTTCCGTTTGGCAGGCTTTGCGGAGCGAGTGGATCCAGCGCAAAATATAGATTTACTTCGGTCTAAGTTGCGGGAAGAGAATTACATCTCTTATGGACTCGGCGCGAGTCAGGAGCATTACCAGCCTGTCTATTCCTATTCCCATTCCCCCCGCTGGAGGCATCCCATGTTCTAGGGCGGCGAGGAAATCCTTGTCCGTTTTGGAGTCATCGTGATTTCCCCCCTGTTGCTGAGCGAATCTCAAACTCTGTTCGCCCGGATCGTTAAGTTCGGAATATCCCGGAGCTATTTCTTGTCCATTTATTTCAAGTTCGAATACGTCAACCTTGTCGGGAGACTGCGAAGAACGTTTTGCTAGCGGAACAAGGGAAACCGGAAGATTCGTCACAAAAGTCGGTTGTATCAAGGTGGGTTCAACGGCTTTTTCATATACTTCGTGAGTAATTTCTCCATCGCTCATATCTTGATTGACATCCAATCCCATCCCTAGGGCTTTTGCGATTTTCGCATCCTTTCCAAGGAGGAACCAATCTGCTCCAGCCACCCCCCTTACCGCATCGTCGTACTCAAGCCTTTTCCAAGGGGTCGTCAGATCTATCACAGTTCCGTCGGCCTTTTCGATTTTCGTTGATCCATTGACTTTCTGTGCGGCTGAACTTATGAGGTTTTCAACCAGATCCATCATCGTACGGCAATCGCCATAGGCCTGGTAAATTTCAATCATGGTGAATTCTGGGTTGTGCTTTCTGGACATGCCCTCATTCCTGAAGTTTCTGTTAAGTTCGAATATTTTATTGAATCCTCCGACAAGCAATCTTTTAAGATACAATTCGGGGGCTATGCGCATGTACATTTTGGAATTCAGAGCTTCATAAAAAGTTTCAAAAGGCTTTGCCTGAGCACCGCCAGGTATGGGCTGGAGCATCGGGGTCTCAACCTCCAGGAAATCGCGTTCCGAAAGGAAAGCCCTTATGTGGCGGATTATTTCCATACGCTTCCTAAAAATATCAACGCTTTCCTGATTGGTTATCAGATCGAGATATCTTTGGCGGTATCTCTGCTCTACATCAGCCAACCCATGCCATTTTTCCGGGAGGAAGCGAAGCGCTTTCGAAAGTATTTTGAAGCTGGAAGCTTTTACAGAAAGCTCTCCGGTTCTTGTAAGGAACATCGGACCGGAAACTCCTGCAAAATCACCTATGTCGACAAGCTTGAAGCGGGAATAAGCCTCATCTCCAACAATATTCTTCTGTATGTAAACCTGTATCCTGCCACTATAATCGCGAATATCAAAGAACGAGGATTTTCCCATGTCTCTCATCGCGGTCACTCTTCCGGCGGCCTTCACATGGAACTCTTCGCCCTCTTTGAACTTCCCCCTCACATCGGAAATCTTTCCGTCAGTATCAAAGGCCTCTCCGTATGGATCTACATTGAAATCTCTCCATTTGTCAAGTTTAGCCCTCCTTTGGGCAAACATCTCCGATTCCGTCATTTGCTGAACAGGCTGAACCGCCTCGCATTTCTTATTCGTCAAATCATTGCTCATATTATTTTTCACTCTTCATTATTGGTATTCCATCTTCTTCTATATAATCAACGTCCTTGACAGCCTTTTTCCCTCCGACAACCATTATGGAGCCGTCATCTGGATCAAGCACAAAAATAGGACTGCTGTCGGTCTTGGAGTAAACTTCCTTTTCCGACAATTCTCCATTTATGTCGAACACATAGTAAACATACACGATTGGGCTTATCTGCGTCATGACGTGTGTCCTGCTCAACATGTCATTTTCAACTTTTGGTTTAGCTCCACCGATGTCATAGCCTAGCCTGCGTACAGTATAAACTTTTTGCTTATCTTCGACCATTATGGCAAAATATTTGTTGCTTTTGTCATAGAAAGAAAGGAGTTTCACCGTTCTCTGCAGGGGCTCCGCTTCGCCTTCCTTGTAGTAAAGTTTCGGAACGCCCAATTGTTTCTCCCATACAGTTAATCCGTTGAATATCGTGAAAGATACCGAAGGCGTCTCGAATTTTCCATTAACAAGGCTGTGTCCGACCAGTGCCCTCATGGAGTAGGTCCCCGGCTTGTCGATTATATAAAGCCTGTTGACCGGTACCATAACTGTTTGGGAAGCTCCCGGAGCCATTACAAATCCACTCATTGGATTGTAGTCTGTCCTTTTGCCTTCGACGCGAATTCCTCCGGGGCCTTCGATTATGAACTCGATTTCTCCTACGGTTGACTGGGAATTATCCATTTCTCCAAAGATCAAAGCCTTTCCGCTGAGGTTCCTCACCTCTATTTTTGCCATTATGTTTTCGTAGAGCAGATAGGATTCCTGATTTACTGAAATGCCAACGGCGATCTGGCAAAACGCCGCTATCGGAGTCAAAATTAGCAAGATAGCAAAAAATTTCTTCATTTGAGATTCACCATTTTGTTTTTGAAAGCCTCGGCTAGGACCTCCGGTTTTATGCCTTCGTGGCATTTTACGGAAGACCTCCCACAATAGCGTTTGAAACACTTTATACAAGCGTCCTCAGACTGAAAAACCGTATGATTTTCTCCATAAGGACCAGTCTTGGCAGGATCAGTTGGACCAAAAAGCGCGAAGACCGGAATGTTTAAAGCGGCCGCTATGTGCATCGGCCCAGAATCAACGCATAGCATGGCTGATCCCATTCTGATGATTTCAAAAAGCTCTCTGATTGTCGTCATTCCAGCAAGATTGTATGTTGACTTAAGTCCGCTCGAGCATATTTTTGAGCAGAATTCAATGTCTGAACTGGACCCAACGAGCAGGAAATCAATATCAGGAAAATCTTTCTCAATGCGCCTTATAGCTGATACGAAGAAATCTGAAGGCCACATCTTGCTCTCCCATCTCGCGCATGGCGACACTATAACAATTCGTCTCCCCTCCTTCAATCCTATTCCCTTGAAAATTCCCAATACTTTCTCCCTCATTTCGGTATTTGTTTGTATGTGAAAACCGAAATCTTTTCCATCGCCGAAAATTCCCTTTACCAAAGAGAGATTGCGGTCTACCGCGTGAATGGCCCCTCCCGTGGGAATGGCCCTGTCGTAAAAAAGTCGGGACAGGGCCTCTTTTGGCTTTTCGAATCCAACGACATTTTTTGCCCCAGACAACCAAGCGAAAAAAGAATTTCTGAGAAGCCCTTGGAAATCTATGGCGAAATCATATTCCCCCTTCTTCAGCGAATTTCGCAAATGCTTGAACGTGGGCAGAAAACTGGAGAGCTTCCCCAGCCTTTCGCGATCAAAGATGAGCACCCTTTCAACACTGGGATGCATAGAGACCAGATCGGCAAAAGATTTGTTCACAAGCCAGTCCACCTGGGCATCCGGATTCAAACTCTTCAAGAGACTGACAGCGGGAAAACAGTGAATAATGTCACCCAGACTGCTAGTTTTTATTACAAGTATTTTTCTCATCCTGCCGATAAATCCCAAATATGCCGGGGAATCCCGATTTTACGAGTTCGTTCGAAGCCCTAAAACTATCACGTCTTCAGTTTATTTCGAGCTGTACTTTGTTTTCATCTAGGAAGTCCATCGCATTTATTATATCCCCATCGTAACTCCTACCATTCAATGTAATCCTAGAAAAAGAATGCTCATCTAGAGATTCCGCCCTCAAAATTTTTATTTCAAATCTCCTGCCACGGAAAAACCTTCTTATTGATAACTCACCCCACCCATCAGGAATACACGGATAGATGCGAAGTCCGTAGTATTCAGGTTTTATCCCTAGTATAAAGTTCGACACCGAATGATAGGTCCATGCGCCATTTCCTAGCAGGCTTCCCGCTAAAAACGCCTTCTTTATACGATTAAAGGCCATGCCCCTCCTGCCTATAACACAATCGGCGGCCGACAGCAATCCAACAGAATCCCCGCATATTGCCCCAATGCCGCCAGTTTCTTTGAGGACGGTTGACAATTCTGTCATCGCCTTTACAGATTCATCCTTGGCTAAACAGCCTCCAAGTACGCCCCATGAGCACATTTCGGCCAACAATGAAATTGATTTTACGTCCTGACAACAAAGCTTGGCAAATCTTGCGAAAATCGCAGATCCGTGGCATGAAAGGTAAATACGCTTGTCTATTTCATTTTGATGATCTTCCGCCCATTGAAGCACATCATATTTCTTCAATATCTGGCAGGCCTGTATCAGATTCTTCAATGCGAAACGAACTTGAAAGGCAAGAGAAAGATGGCTCATGCTGTCCGATAATTCCCCTTGGTAAAGCAAATCAATGTTATCTCTTGCGATACGTCTAAGAATTTCAATGACTTTCACGTCTGAACCGCCTTTGTATTTCACAAATTTCAGCAAGAAATCAATGCGCCCAGTTTCCTTTACGTGTTCGAAGACAAAATTGAAAAGAGTTCCTATGCCATGATTGGATGTTCGAACTAGTGATGCTTTTTCTATCTCGGCTATTACGGATTCCGATGACACAAGAATATGCCCAAAAACGTCCTGGACACGGCACGAATTCAGGGCAATGTCAAACTCAGCGTCGGGAGAGCTAAGCTCCATCGGATTTTTTCCGGGAGGAATTTTTACGTTTTCGGAATTGATAATACACCTGATTTGATTTTGCGGCATACTCAAAATATGCCGGAGAATATCTTTTTCAAACTTTCCATTACGTCGGGTTGAATTTTACGGTCGGCTTCAATCTTGGTCCATCGAATATAACGATACAAAACACCGTGACGTCAAGTCGAACAAGCTGTAATATAGCTTACAGGATTGGAGTCAGCAGGGAACATGCTCTTCTGAGTACTTCATGGAAGAATTTTCCATTTATCACGTCCTGATAGGAGAGCTCCTGAGATTCCGACATCTCCTTCATAAACTGGCTGTGAAGCTCTTCCACAAAATCTCCACCAGACGCGACAAAATCAAGTTCATAATTGAGTCTGAAACTTCTTACATCGCAGTTGCTTGACCCCATCATCGCCCATGTGCCGTCGACAAGCGTAGCCTTCGCGTGTGAAAACGGTCCAGTCTTTTCGAATATTCTCACCCCGGCGTCAATTAGGATTGGATACAGGTTTTCGGTAGCGTATTGGACATACCAGTGATTGTTTTTCTTCGGAACGATAAGCCTTATTTCCACTCCTCTTGAGGAAGCCGCGCAGAGCATTTTCCAAAAGGGAATATCCGGAATGAAGTAGGGAGTAATTATCCATATATAATTTTCAGCGCACGTCGCAGCTGCGGTAAAAAGTTTTTCAGTCCCGTGTTCGCACTGTCCGGGTCCCGTGTTCACAACTCGAACAACGCTTTGCCCCTGTGTTTTTATTTCAGGGAAATATTCTTCCCTGAAGAGGTTGCTTATATTTTCGCCACTCACATAAAGCCAGTCGTTTAAGAATGAGAACTGAAATTCGCCAACCGCAGGCCCCTCAATGAAACAATGCAAATCATGGATATATTTGTCCTTGCTGGCAAATTCCCTGTCATTGTCGCTGCTTATATTAATTCCTCCTATGAAAGCCCTCTTGCCGTCAATCACCATAAGCTTCCTGTGATTTCTCAGTTGTATGCCAGCTGGTCTGTTGAGATTAAAAAAAGAAAAAGGTTTTATCTTCAGATTCTCCATACCTACTTTGAAGAAGCGCGTTCCAGCCTTAAAACTGCCGAATCTGTCGTATATTATCTTTGTCTTTACGCCCTCTTTAGATTTTTTTTCCAGCAGATCAAATATTTCTCTGCCAACGGCGTCGTCCATTATTATGAAAGATTGCAGATGTATACTATTTTCTGCCCTTGATATTTCCTCCAACATCCTAGGATATGCCTTGGTTCCGTCTATGAGAAGTTCTATTTTGTTTCCAGAGAGGGGGACAGTCTCCGGAAGGAGTCTGTCGAGCATCTTGTAATATTTCTGATATTCGCCCTCGAAAGTCTCACGATAGGCGTATTTTTTCTGTTCTTCGAGGTGGCGTCTGATTACTTCGTGAAGTGGCGTCCTCTTTTCCGTCCTTATGAGCTCGGTAGCCAGCTTCATTTTCTCTTCGTTCGTGAAAAGCTTGTTGATTCCAAAGATCAAGTACAATAGAATTCCGGCTACGGGAAAGGTGAAAACGATGAATATCCAAAGTACCGAGCTTACAGGCTCCTCTCTCTTGTTCATTAGTATGTGGGATGCCGTGGCGAAAGCCATCGCGAAGACTACCACGCCCCAGAAGAACATCGTGAATGAGTCGGGAAAGAATATGGCTCTTATCATGTGTGATATTTTCTAAAATTCATAATTCAAACTCTAATTTCCGGATGTATATTCCCATTTATTCGCTAAAACTATAAGACATTTCAAATCTTTCAAACTCGGTAACGATTTAAAAATGGCTGAAAAAGAAATTCTTAAAAAAGCTTTTACGCAGCTCAAGCAGGGGAAAAACATATTCCTGCCGCCTGGCGACGACTGCGCCGCGATAAAAATAGGAGAAGGACGCCTTCTCATCGCAACTGCCGACCAGCTCATCGAAGGCGTTCACTACAAAAAAAATACCGCACCAGCGAAAATCGCAAAAAAACTCCTAAACAGGAACCTGAGCGACATTGCCGCCTGCGGTGGAGCAAAATCCCTTTTCGCAATATGCACCATAGCCCTCGGGAAAAATTGCTTTCAGGGGAAATCATCCGAAAAATTTTTCGAAGAATTCTTTCGGTATCTAGGAAAGGAATCCGCAAAATGTGGCGTCAGCGTATGCGGAGGAGATATCGCGAAAATCGCAAACGCTCCAGTTGCTGTGTTCTCAATGACTATTTTGGGAGAGACATCCGAAAAGACGCTTTGCCGCAGGTCCGGCGCAAAAGCCGGAGATATTCTATTCTGCACAGGGGAATTCGGGAATTCTTTTGATAGCGGCCATCATCTGGCTTTTGTTCCAAGACTGGAAGAGGCCGAGTTTATTTCTAATAAATACAGTCGGACTATGATCGATGTTAGCGATGGATTGCTGATTGATGCCGAAAGATTGGCGGAAGCATCAAGGCTCGGCATAGTTATTTCTCCCGATAGAATCCCCCTCAGAAATGGGGCAAGCTTGAAATCAGCCTTGACCGAAGGCGAGGATTATGAATTGTTGTTTGCGGTTCCCGCCAACAAGAGCGAAGAACTGATCAGAAACTGGGAGTTTAACACTAAATTGACAAAAATAGGATATTTCAAGAAACTGAAGTCCTCCAAAATCGTTGACAATGAAGGAGAAGATCTTATCGCAAAGTTTGGGAAAGGATACGATCATTTTAAAAACCCCAAAAGAAAAAACTAAAAAAATGCCAACAGATGTTTTCATAAGCACTTCACCCGATGAGACTGCGAAAATCGCAAGAAAATTCGCCAGACGCTGCCTCCCCGGTACAGTAATAGCGTTGTACGGAGACCTTGGAGCCGGAAAGACGGTATTCGCGAAAGGATTCGCACTTGGGCTTGGAATAGAGTCTCCTGTGACCAGTCCCACTTTTACGATAGTTCAAGAATATGAAATTCCTTCTGTGATAGAAAAAAATCAGAAGGGGAAACTCTATCACATCGACCTTTACAGGATTGAATCCGCGGCTGACGCTTCCGTTTTCGGAATAGAGGAATTTTTCTGCGACCCCAGTTCAATGACCCTTATAGAATGGGCGGAAAGGCTTGGAAATAAACTGCCTCCGGAAACAATTCATGTCCGAATAGAACCCAATGACGAAGGAGAAGAGTCCGACAGGAAAATTACTTTCGATATACCGTCTTGTTTTTTCAAACCTCAGGATTAACTTTACCAACGAAAAAAAGAGGATTATTTTGATGACACAAATCAGAAACGACATATCAAAACTTCCTACGGGCGAGATACTGGTCGCGCCTTCAATACTGGCCGCGAATTTCGCAAAACTCGGCGAAGAGCTGGGATTGGTGGAGAGCGCTGGGGCGGACATGATTCATGTGGATGTTATGGATGGGCATTTTGTGCCCAACATCACCATAGGACCTCCCGTCGTAACGTCTCTCAGAAAATATTCAAAACTGCCTTTCGATGTACATCTGATGATAACTAATCCTCTGAAATACGCAAGACCTTTCGCTGAAGCCGGAGCAGATCACATAACATTCCATACGGAGTGTTCTGATAATATCGAAGAAGTTTTCAATGAGATAAAATCCTGTGGATGCACCGCTGGCTTGTGCGTGAAACCAAAAACCCAAGCGAAAGAAATCTTTAAATGGATTGATAAGACCGCAATGATTTTAGTAATGACCGTAGAACCTGGATTCGGTGGACAAAAATTCATGCGCGATATGATGACGAAAGTGAGGGAAATCCGCGATTATATCGACAAGAATAAACTCCATGTCCATCTGGAAGTTGACGGAGGCATAGACGCCGAAACGGTCAAAGAAGCCGCCGCCGCCGGGGCAAATGTGATGGTGGCCGGAACTTCCGTATTCAGATCTCCTCTCGGCTATAAAAAAGCAATAGACCAAATCAAAAAACGATAAGATAAAAGCATAACTAAATCTCAACTGCTTTTGATGGAAGATGGAGCGCCAGCGTTCCCAGCTAGGCGGATTTACTTCATCTTTGAACTCGAGCGCCTAAACAGCACGACAGGCCAATATTATCCCAGGATAAAGCTGTCGCTTGGTTTTAGGGAGAGAATCGTTTCTTTGAGAAGTTTTATTGCCCCCTCGATATCGCGAAGATCGCAGATCTCGACTTGTGTATGCATATATCTGTTTGGGATGCTCACAAGCGCCGTGGCAACTCCGGAACGGGTCAACTGAATCACGCTCGTATCCGTCCCGCCACTCGCCCTGAATCCGGCCTCCTCTTGATATTTGATTTTCTTTTTAGATGCCGCCTGCTTTATTTTTTTGAGAAGCAAAGGATTGGTATCGGCATTCCTGCTGAGCACCGGGCCACTGCCCAGCCTTATGTCGCCTATGGTCTTTTTTTCAATGTCAGGAGTGTCGGTGCTGAAGGTGACGTCTACCGCGAAACCAACGTCAGGAGCAATTCCAAATGTGCTCGTATGAGCGCCTCTTAAGCCAAGTTCTTCCTGAACTGTTCCAACGCAGCAGACTCCGATTTTTACTCCCGCCTCCGCAAGTTCCCTGAAAGCTTCAGCAACAACAAAAGCCCCTATCTTATCATCCATGCCTTTTGAAACTATCCTATTTTTGCCTATTTTCGCGAAATTCGCGCGATAGGCGACAGGATCTCCGATAGAGACAAGCTTCAAGGCCTCTTTCTTACTTTCCGCTCCTATATCAATCCACAGATTCTTAAGCTCTATCGCCTGCTCCCGGTCTTTCGTCTCTTGCAAATGTATAGGCTTCTTTCCAATTACCCCCGCGACTTTCCCTTTCTCATTCAATATCACAACTTCCGTGCCAGGCACGGTAAGCTTGTCTATTCCTCCCACATTGCGGAAATATATCAACCCTTCATCGGATACGTGCACCACCTGAAATCCGATCTCATCGTAGTGCCCAGCCATCATCACTTTGAATTTTGAATCAGGATTAAGTGTCGCGATAAAGTTTCCAGTCACATCGGACCTTGTCTCGTCGGCAAACTCTTTCAGATAGCCGCCAAATACCGAAGCCGTCTCGGCTTCAAACCCGGAAGGACCATAACTGCAAAGCATCTTTTCAAGAAAATCGAGACTCTTTTTTGAAAGCATATTTACATCTCCGTCTTTTTTGTGTTATATTAATAGCTTTGACGTAAATTTCAAAGAATATTCAAATGACTATAGATGAACTAAAGATACATCTGACGGACAGCAAAGAGCGGGTAGAACACCTGAGGGCTTTCCTCGATGTGGAAGGCAAGAGAAGCGTAAAGGCTTCCATAGAGAATGAAATGAGCGCCGCGAACTTTTGGGACAACCGCGAAAAAGCCCAAGAGAAAATGTCAAAACTCAGCCTTTGCAAGAAGGTCATAGAATCATTTGACGCTCTTGCCAGGGAGGCAAGCGATTTCCAAGCCCTGGCTGAACTCATAATCGAAGCTCAGGACGAAGCAAGCCTCTCAGAGGCCGAAAACTCTTGGGTTAAGCTTTCCGCGAATCTCGCAAACTTCGAGATGATAAGTTTCCTTTCCGGGAAGTTTGATGGCAACAACGCGTATTTTTCAATTCATGCCGGCGCTGGCGGAACTGAATCCTGCGACTGGGCATCAATTCTTCTGAGGATGTACCGCAGATGGTTTGAGAATAAGGGATTTCAGATGGAAGTAGTGGATTCCCAGCCCGGCGATGAAGCTGGAATAAAAGGAATAACTATGCTCGTAAAAGGTCCCTTCGCGTACGGATACCTCAGAGCGGAAAGAGGCGTTCACAGGCTTGTCAGAATATCACCTTTCGACAGCAACGCACGAAGACACACATCATTTGCTGCAGTTGAAGTTTTTCCTGAACTTGACGACGACATAGATATACAGATAGATGAGAAGGATCTTAAGATTGACACCTTCAGGGCAAGCGGAGCCGGCGGACAGCACGTAAACAGGACCGACAGCGCAATACGCATAACCCACCTTCCAACGGGTAGCGTAGTATCATGCCAGATGGAGCGATCTCAGCACAAGAATAGAGCCACGGCAATGAAAATGTTGAAGGCTAAACTCTACGAGATTGAAGAGGAAAAAAGAAAGAAAGAGGCTGAAAACATAAAAGGTCAGCAATCGGATATCGCTTGGGGAAGCCAGATAAGATCCTACGTCTTACATCCATATCAGCTGGTAAAAGACCTCAGAACTGACGTTGAGACAGGCAACACCGCCGCGGTTCTTGACGGCGGAATAGATGTTTTCGTAGAGGCCTGGCTCAAAAGCAGGAAGAAATAAACCTTGATAATGATCATATACAACATTTTGTTTATTTTCGGATTGCTCCTTTTCACTCCAAGTTTAATTTGGAAACTTGTCTTTCGCGGTGGCAGAAAGAAAAATTTCTCCGAACGCTTCGGTTTTTTCTCGAGGGAAAAGAAAGAACAGCTCAAAAATTTCGGCGGTGATGTGTGGGTACACTCGGTGAGCGTAGGAGAAACGCAGGCCGCATTATCCATGATAAAAGCCTGGGGCTTGAAAAATCCCCAACGTAGATTCGTCCTTTCAACAACCACAACGACAGCCCAGGAACTGGCGTATAGAAATTTGCCCCCAAATACCGCGCTGATCTTTTGCCCTCTCGACTTCATGATCATAGTGAGAAGCGCTATCCGCCTGATCAGGCCGAGATTGTTGGTAATCTTGGAAACGGAAATCTGGCCAAACATGATATGCGAAACTCGCAGAGTAGGAGCGGAAGTCGCACTTGTAAACGCGAGAATATCGGACCGCTCCCGCAGAGGATACGAAAGATTTGCGTTCTTCTTCGGGAAGGTGCTTTCAAACATACACGTCATATGCGTCCAATCGGAAATAGACTCCCAGCGTTTCCTGCAGATCTCGCAGAAGCTTCCTGTTCACGTTTGCGGGAATATGAAGTTTGATCAGAGCATAGACGAGTCAAATACCAGTGGCATCAACCTCGATGATTTTTTTGGACCAGATGAAAGGCTTGTGATAATAGCCGCCAGCACGCATCCGGGCGAAGAGGAATTTATAGGAAGGGCTTTCATAAAACTCAAAGACAGGTGCCCCTCCGCAAAACTTATAATAGTTCCACGCCATGCCGAAAGGGGTATTTTTATTTCCGCCGAACTAAAAAAAATGGGAATTCCTTTTGTAAGAAGATCTGAAGGCAAGAAGCCGTCATCACCAGTTCAGTGTCTCCTTGCCGATACTACCGGGGAAATGCTAAAATTCATTGCTGCATCCGATATAGTGATAATGGGAAAATCCCTCGCAGGACACAAGGAAGGACATAACCTTATAGAACCAGCTTTGCTCGGAAAACCAATAATCACAGGCGGTGTGCTTACGAATTTCAGATTCATCCTTCAAGTTTTACTTCAAGAAGAGGGACTGATAACTGTATTCGATTTCGAGCAACTCTGCTCGGCGCTTGAAAAACTCGCCAGCATACCGGATTTGAGAAAAAAAATAGGAGAGAACGCTAAGAGATCTGTAAAAAAACATCGCGGCGCAATAGAAAAAACTATCAACCTACTAGAACAGCTAGTATCGGATTGAAACATGAAAACACAGCTAGAATACGCAAAAGATAATACAGCAACAAAACAAATGAGAACAGTGGCGAAAGACGAATCCATGCCACTGAAAAAAATTCTCTCAGAAGTCGCGTCAGGAAGAATAGTAATCCCAGCCAATATCAAACATAAAAACCTCATCCCGATAGGCATAGGAAAAATTCTCAGAACAAAAATCAACGCGAATATCGGAAATTCGTCCGAACAAAGCTGCCCGGGAGAAGAACTGGTAAAACTGAAAATAGCGGTCAAATATGGCGCGGATACGGTAATGGATCTTAGCACCGGATCTAAGATTTGCGAAATTCGCAAATCCATAATCAAAAATTCAACCGTTCCCGTAGGCACAGTGCCAATATACGAAGCAGTAAGCATGATCGAAAAACCGGAAGACCTCAACATATCTTTGTTCCTCGATGTCATAGAACGCCAGGCCGAAGAAGGCGTAGATTATATGACAATTCACGCCGGACTTCTCAGACAACATGTGCCAATGGCGATGAAAAGAACTATGAAAATCGTAAGCAGGGGCGGAGCCTTGCTCGCAAAATGGATGCAGACACATAAAAAAGAAAATTTCATATACGAAAACTTCGATAAAATACTTGGCATATGCAAAAAGAATGACGTGACAATATCACTTGGTGACGGCCTTAGGCCGGGATGCCTTGCCGATGCCAGCGACAAAGCGCAGTTCGCCGAACTTGAGACCCTCGCAGAATTAGTCAAAGCCTGCAGAAGAGCCGGAGTCCAGTCAATGGTTGAGGGGCCCGGACATATTCCCCTCGACCAGATAGAGATGAATATGAAAATAGAATCAAAACTTTGCGGCGGGGCTCCTTTTTATATACTTGGTCCGGTTGTGGTGGATTGCGCTCCAGGCTACGACCATATAACAAGCGCCATAGGAGGAGCACTAGGTGCTTTCCACGGAGCGGCGATGCTGTGTTACGTAACACCAAAGGAACACCTTGGTCTGCCAAATGCCGAAGATGTCAGAAATGGTGTAATAGCTTATAAGATTGCCGCCCACGCCGCTGACATAGCATTGAAAAAACCCGGAGCAAGAAATCGGGACGATATGATAAGCAAGGCGAGGGCTGCCTTCGATTGGGAACGGCAATTTGCGTTGTCTCTCGACCCGGAAAGAGCAAGAGAATATAGGAAATCAGGAAAAACGAAGAAACATAAAAATGGTGATTTCTGCGGAATGTGTGGTCCACAATTCTGTTCAATAAAGTTAAGCTCAGAAATGAATGCCAGTAAAAAACTTCCCCGATGACAATAGCGTAAAATTTGTTTTTAGGAGATTTTAAAACATGCCTCCGCATTTTGTTTTCCAGATGATGAACGTGTCGAAATTCTATAACGAGAAGCCAGTCCTTCAGGATATCAGCCTGTCTTTCTATTACGGCGCAAAGATCGGCATTGTCGGAGAAAACGGTTCCGGAAAATCAACCCTCCTGCGCATAATGGCGGGAATAGACTCCGACATCATGGGAACCGCGCAGATCTCCAAAAATATGCGCGTATGCTATGTCCCACAGGAACCTCACCTCAATCCGGAAAAGACCGTCCGCGGCAACCTCGAGGAATCTCTCAAACCCATCCAAGACCTCATCAACAGATACGACGAAGTATGCGCAAAACTTGGAGAAAAACTGACAGATGCCGAAATGACAAGCCTTGGAAACGAAATGGACCTGCTGCAAACAGAAATTGACAAAGTCAACGGCTGGGAACTCGACCGCATGCTCGACATGGCGTCGGATGCTTTGATGCTTCCGCCGGACGATGCTGACGTCACAAAGTTGTCCGGAGGCGAAAGCCGCCGAGTGGCTCTATGCAAGGCGCTCTTGGAGAAACCTGATCTTCTGCTTCTAGACGAACCCACAAACCATCTTGACGCTGAAACAGTCACTTGGCTGGAACAGACCCTGCGTGAATATCACGGAACCGTCATCATCGTGACACATGACCGCTATTTTCTAGACAACGTAACTAAATGGATACTGGAACTGGAAAATACACGCGGCATACCGTTCGAGGGCAACTACAGCTCGTGGCTGAGGCAGAAATCCGAAATTCTCCGAGTCCGCGAAAAATCCGAGAGCAATCGCCAGAAAATACTCAAAAATGAATTGGAGTGGATCAGCAGTAGCCCGCTCGGACGTCTGAAAAAACAGCAGGCAAGAATCAGCCGATACGAGGAACTTTCCAAACGGGAATTCGAAGTTAAAAAGGATGATTGCGTAATACAGATTCCGCCAGGACCTCATCTAGGCAACAGAGTGATAATCGCTAAATCTCTGACCAAGGGATATAACGGCGTAATGCTGCTGGATAATGTGGATTTCAACCTTCCTCCAGGAGGAATAGTTGGAATAGTCGGTCCTAATGGTGCCGGCAAGACAACCTTGTTTCGAATGATAATCGGACAGGAGAAGCCGGATTCGGGCACTTTGGAAATAGGAGACACAGTGAAACTCGCCTATGTGGATCAACACCGCGACTCCCTTGATGACGAAAAAACTATCTACGAGGAAATTACAGGCGGTCTTGATGAAATATCACTCGGTGAACGCTCCATCAACGGGCGCGCATATTGTTCACGATTCAACTTCAGAGGAACACAGCAACAAAAGAAAGTAGGACAACTTTCCGGCGGCGAACGGAACCGCGTACACCTAGCGAAGCTCCTGCGCACTGGCGGCAACATGCTCCTTCTAGATGAGCCTACGAACGATCTCGACGTAAATACCATGCGTGTACTCGAAGAAGCCCTTATCGAATTTCCCGGTTGCGCCATGGTCATCAGCCATGACCGTTTTTTTCTCGACAGAATATGCACGCATCTACTTATTTTCGAGGGAGAAGGCAAACTCAAATGGTTTGAAGGCAATTTCCAGGCATACGAGGAAAAAATGCTTGCCGCCGACGCCGAACACCTCCTGCACCGCAGAAAACACTACAAACGCCTAGCACTTAACTAAACTACATCTTGCGTTTCAATGTATAGTTGGGATATCTTAGGTCGGAATTTGCCAGATTAGGAATGGGTAAAGGTTACATTGGTTACATTGGATGGATTGGGGGGGGCGAGGATTATGCGGGGACTTGTTCGCCTCCAGCGGGCCAGCACTTTACCCGGGTAAAATTTAATGCAAATAATTAATAATTAAGAATTTGATACCAAAAATTTTCACGCCATAATCAGTTTTGCGCCTTAATTCGCCCTAAGGATCGGCGAAAAAATCGCATTTACTTTACGAGCATTTGCTGTAGCCGCAGGAAAGGCATTTGAGGCAATTTTCCTGGCTGTAAAGCGATGGCTGATTACATTGAGGACAGAATGCCATCTTGTTTTTGCCTTTCTTTTCGTCTGGCTTAGCCATGGAACTTTCTGTGGGATTTTTAGTAGAATCTTTTCCCTGCATTATTCCGAGTTTGACCAGATGTTTTTCGATTACAAAACCGATGTCAGCCGCTATCGAAGGAATGTATCTGCCTTCGGAAAAATATCCACCGTTGGGATCATATATGCTTTTAAGTTCGTCAACCAGAAAGCTGGGGTCGGATTCGCGTCTGAATACCGCGGAGATGAGCCTTGTCATCGCCACGATCCAACTGAAATGCTGGAGATTCTTGGTATTTATGAAGAGTTCGTAGGGACGGCGTCTTCCATCTTCTTCGATGATATCGTTAACTGTCAGATATATCGCCTCGGAGGAGAGGGGAGTTTTGATCTTATATGTTGTTCCGTCAAGTTCTGTGGGGCGCGGTATGTGTATTTGGGAGGCAATCGCCGTTCCATTCTTTTTCTGATTCTTGTCATCGGTCTTTAGAAGAACTCCGGTAATGTGTTCAGATGGACGGAAGGTGGTACATCCTTTCAGTCCCATCTGATATGCGCCCAAGTATATGTCTTTGAACTTTTCGTATGGGATCTCCGCTGGCACATTTATCGTTTTCGAGATTGAACTGTCAACATGTTTCTGCAGAGCCGCCTGTATCTTCAAATGCTGTTCGGGCGGAATTTCATCAGACGTTATAAAATAATCAGGCAGTTTTGACTCTCCATGGATCTGAGTATATTTTAGGTATGCGTAGTCACAAACATCCGCCATGATATGTCCGTCTTTTGAGCCGCTGTTCCTGATCTTTCTCTTGTATTTCAATGCGAATACGGGCTCAATCCCGCTGGAAATATTTCCTGCCAGGAGGCTTATGGTTCCGGTTGGCGCTATTGATGTGAGGTGCGAATTTCGCATTCCTCTTTTTTTAATGGACTTCCTTATTCCCGATGGAAGATTTCCTACAAACTCGGATTTGAGGAATTTATCCGAATCAAAGAGTTTAAAAGGACCTTTTTCTTCCGCAAGTCCGGTTGACGCATCGTAGGCGGCGCAGGTGATGGTGTGCATTATTTTTTCGGCGATTTTCGCTGAATCTTCGCTGCCATATTTTACGCCGAGCATGATAAATGCGTCTGCAAGTCCGGTGATCCCGAGGCCCATGCGGCGTTTCTTCTGGGCTTCAAGCCTTTGGGCTTCAAGAGGAAATCCGCTTATTTCTATGACGTTGTCGAGAAGCCTTGTCGCATCTCTTGCCGTTTTTTCTATGCCACTGTAGTCCACGGAAGAGTTTTTTGTGAAAGGAGATTTTACGAAACGCGTCAGATTTATCGAACCCAGAAGACATGCCCCATAGGGGGGCAGAGGCTGTTCTCCGCACGGATTTGTAGCTCTTATCTCCTCGCAGTAGCGGAGATTGTTCATGCGGTTTACCCGGTCTATGAATATCACTCCGGGCTCAGCGAATTCATAGGTGGATTTCATTATAAGTTCCCACAATTCGACGGCATGCACGGTGTTTCTAACTTCGCCGTTGAAGACGAGTTCCCATTTCTCGTTTTTCTTGAGAGCGGTCATGAATTTGTCTGTTATAGCCACCGATAAATTGAACATCTGAAGGGAAGCGTTCTTTCTTTTCGCGGTTATAAAATCCATTATGTCAGGGTGGTCGCATCGCATTACTCCCATCTGCGCACCTCTCCTCTGGCCGGCGCTCATTATGGTTCTGCATGTGGAATCCAAAACTTGCATGAAGCTGATGGGCCCAGATGAACTTGCCTCGCATCCCTTTATATGTGATCCCGCCGGACGCAAAGTTGAGAAGTCAAAACCCACTCCGCCACCCTGTTTTTGAGTCAATGCCGCTTCCTTTACAGTATCGAATATGCCCTCTATGGAATCCTCTATAGTGTTCATCACATAACAGTTGAACATAGTAACGGTCTTGCGCGCTGTTCCGGCGTTGGAAATTATTCTTCCTCCGGGAAGGAAACGAAAGTCGTGAAGGATTTCAAGGAATCTTTTTTCCCAAAATGAAGGATTTTTTTCTGGCGCCGCCGCGGCTTTTGCGACTCTCGCGAGCGTGGATTCAACAGATTTATCTTCCGGTATACCGCTGGTTGTTCCACTGTATCTATATTTCTGCTCCCAAATCTGTTTGGAAACATCGAAAGGCTCGCTTTTCTTAGAACTGCTAGGAGACATTTTTCACCGTCGTTTATATAATTTAGTTAATAAAGTTTTTATGATTTAAGTTAATCTTCAGGCTTATATCCATTTGCTCTTTCTGAAAAAGACGAGCATGCTGAGGGCGACAGATGACATAAGTCCTAGACACGCCAAATATCCGTATTTCCAATTAAGCTCCGGCATATTGAATGGAGATGCGTCAGTGTGGAAATTCATCCCGTATATTCCGGATATGAATGTCAGAGGAATGAATATGGTCGAGATTATCGTTAGCACCTTCATTATCTCGTTCATCTTGTTGCTGATGCTTGACAGATACACATCGTGCATGCTTGAAAGTATTTCCCTGTAGGTGTCTATCGTTTCAACGACCTGTACCGTATGATCGTAGGAATCTTTGAAATATATCATCGTCGATTCCTCAACAAATTCACTTTGAGTCCTGTGCAGTCCTGAAAGTATTTCACGCAGCGGGCATACCGAACGTCTCAGGAATATCATCTCCCGTTTTAACTCATGGATGTCCATTAGCGCATGCTTATCAGGAGTGTCGGATACAAGACGGTCTTCTATTTCCGCTATTTCCTCCCCGATCTTGTCGAGAACAACAAAATAACCGTCAACTATCGCATCTATAAGGCTGAAGGCCAGATAATCCGGTCCCATCTTGCGGATTTTCCCTTTATTGTTTCTTATCCGGTCGCGGATTATGTCGAATACATCCCCCTCAGTCTCCTGAAACGTGATAAGAGTATCCTTCATTAACATCATGCTCACTTGCTCGGCGTTTATCACAAATTCTTTCTCATCGAACATTATCATGCGCACAATGATGAAAAGGAAATTGTCGTATTCTTCTATTTTAGGGCGCAGATCTATTGATAAAACGTCCTCAAGTATCAGCGGATGTATCGCATGCTTTTCTCCTATTCCCGCAATTATCGAACTGTCGTGAAGACCGTCAATATTCACCCACGAAACGCTGGTGTTTTCCGGTTTAACGAAAGCCTCTTCAACATTTTCCGGACTTTTTTCCTCGCAGAAGCTCTCTCCATAATTTATGGTCTTAATTAAGGTCTTTCTGTAACGCTCTTCGCTCATGAGAAGTATGGAACCCGGTGGCAGGCCCTTTCTTCTTGCCGAATTTTCCAAATATCTTGAAATCATGGATGAAATCCTCCAAGGATTTTTGTTCGCATCAAAAATACCTCAAAAGAATTGAAAAACAAGCCTTTAAAGTATTGTAAAAATGTCATAAAGGCGCTAGCTTAACGTTTTGAGTCTTTTTCTATAATCAAATTATTTTGAAAAAAATGTCTGAAATATTTCTCGGAATAGACATAGGTTCTACGACTTTAAAGGCCGTTCTCCTTAGCGAAAAAGGCAAGGTGAGGCATTCCCTTTATACCAGAACCAAACCCGCCGAAGGCCGCGGAGACAAGCTTGTATGCGAGGGGAGATGTCATGAATGCGGGAAGTGCAACCTCGGAGCTCTTAAAAAGACGATAGGCGATTTTCTCGCGTCCGCTGGTCTTAGCGACGACGACATAGCCGGCACAGTTGTCACTGGTAGTCAAATAGTTGAGGAACTGGGCAAATTTGTAAAATATGATCAGTATGTCAGCGAAATTTCCGCTCATGTCGCCGGAGCTCTTCAATATTACCCGGATTGCAAGGCGATACTGGATGTGGGTGGACAGGACAGTAAGGCGATACTTTTCAACGAACAGATGGGATTGTGGATGTCCAAAATGAGCGGCATATGTGCCGCTGGAACGGGAGCCTTTCTGGACAGTGTTGCGGTTAAACTGAATGTGCCTGTGGAGGAGATGGCTGACAAGGTCAACTACGATTCGGACTTGGAATTTTCTTCGGTATGCGCGGTTCTCAGCGCGACATCAATAAACAAGTTCAAGAACAGATTCCCGATAGGCGATATCATAGCTGGAGCCTGCAGGGCTCAGGCGAGGACGGTGATGTCTGGCGTCGGAGAGATATTCCTCAATTACAAGGGAGACATATTGTTCCAAGGTGGAGTTGCCGCCAACCGCGCGGTCGCGTATTATCTTAAGGAAATAACTGGCAACAACATCATAATTCCTGAGTTCCATCGAGTAATGGGCGCATTGGGCGCTGCAGTGCTTGCAAGACAATTCTGCATGCTAAAAAAGAATCTGCCATTCAGGAAGGAAGACGGGAAAGTAGTTTTTGAGGCTGATAAACTTAAAAGCGTTTCTCAGCGGGCCAATCTTACTAGACGAGAATTTTTCTCCGGAAATAAGAACGCTCCGCTCGTGTGGCGCAATCTGTTTTTTCCGGCGGAAATACTCAACGCAATGGGTTTGAGAAGCCTCACCTTGGAAACCTACGCCGCCCTGCATGCGAGAAATCAGAAAAAAGTAAGGAAGGCCTTTGATAATGCCGGATATAAAGGCTTCTCCGCTGAGACATGCTCCTTCTTGAGAATACTCGAAGGCGTTGAATTGCCGAAACCGTCATTCATTGTTTCGACATCTGAGCCCTGCCAGCAAGGAGAAAGAATATTCAGGGATTTGGCAAAAGCCTACGGAGTCAGCAATAATTTTTATTCCCTGCATACACCTGTTATAGAAGATAATTCCTCTCTGGAAAATATAGCGGAAGGTCTCGAGGAGTCAGTATTCAGGATTGAAAAAGCCACAGGCATAACTCTTTCTCCTGAAAGGCTTTCAGAAGCCTGCGAACTTTCGAATGAAGCCAGGCGCATCGCGATGAAATGTAACGATCTCCGCCTAAAATCGCCCCCACTGATAAGAGGAACCGATGCTGTGTATTTCGCTTCAATGTTTTCCCAGCTTTGGGGGAAGAAGGAATTTGTCCAGCTTCAGAAAAACTTCCTTGAAGACTTGGAATCCCGACTAGAAAAAATTCCAAAATCCGTCAGGGTGGAGGATACTCATCGTATAATATGGCTCCATCTGCCCCCATTCTACGACTCCAAACTTTTGGATTTCATAGAAATGGAGTGTGCCGCCCCGATCGTATTTGAAGAGGTCAATTTCGTCGACTGGGAACCGCTGAATCCCGAAGATCCGTATCGTTCCCTCGCTCGCAAGCTGCTGACAGTTGGTTTCTTGGACCCGCACCTCCGGGTCAGCCACGTGATAAACACATCCATCAAGGGAAAACTGAATGGATGCGTTCTATACAATCACATGTTTGGAAGATGTTCAATGGCGGACAGCTGTTTTATAAAACTGCTAAGGGAAAATCTTGCGGACGCAAAGATTCCTCTGCTCGTTCTAGACGGAGACTGCATAGATCCCACAATAGACCCTTGCAGTACTTACACAAAGATATCCGCATATATCGAAGCTTTGAATGAAACTAAATGCGGTAACATATTCGGTTCCGCGGTGACCCTGGGCCAGAAACTGGCCAGAGAAAACAATGCGAAAATCGCGAAAGCCTTGTAAAAAAGATTTTACCTTTTAATATATTCCAAAAAAAATAGAGAAATGGAAGAAAAAATCACGACGAAAAAAGTTTTGATGCGTAAAGGGAAAATGTCAGATTCGAAGATCAGAATGAGAAAGGCTTTGATTTGCGCCGCCATGATGTGGTCGGCAGGTTCGCTTTTCTCAGCAGAAATAAGCAAGATAAGCTTCGAACAGAAGGGCTACCAGTTCCCGGAACAGTTCCTAAATTACAATCTCCAGTCCAAAGTCGGCGCTGAATTCAATCAGAAAATATTGGATGAGGATATAAAGAGGCTCTTCTCCACGGGAAGATTTTCCGACGTGTCGGTTGATACCACTGACAAAGATTCAGGAGTGGAAATAACTCTTAAAACAGTTTCAAAACCGCGTGTTAAAAATATAGAATTTTCGGGGAATAAAAAATTCTCTGAAAAGGACCTCAAAGAACAGCTCGTCGTTCAGCCCGATGCGATGTTGAACGATAAAGAACTAGGTGATTCCCTGACGGCAATAAGAAAGTTCTACCTTGATAAGGGATATGGGTCGGCAATTATATCTCACTCGATCGAAGAACTCGGAGATAACAACGTCACTCTTAAAATCAACATAGTCGAAAATCTCCGAATGAAAGTCAATTCGGTTTCATTCAATGGAAACACCGCGTACTCATCTTGGAAACTGAAAGAATCGATAGGAACTTACTACTCACTGTGGAATTGGATACTAAACACAGGTCTCTACTCCAAAGAAGAAGTCGAAAATGATAAATTACGCCTCAGAGAACTCTACTGGAATAAAGGTTACCTTGATTTTAGAGTGAAAAACGTTGAGGTTTTGGAGACAAGCGGAAATCCCGAATACGTGGATGTCAAATTCGATCTGGATGAAGGAAATCCTTACGTCGTTGGAAAAGTTAACGTGTCAGGTAATACAAAATTCACCAGTGATGAATTAATGTCGCTTATTTCCCTGAAGGAAGGGCAGATGTTCGACAACAGGCTCGAAGAAAAGGACGCTAGAGCCATAAGGTCGAAATATTCTCCGTTTGGATACGCGGATCTTTCGTGCGAAGCGGTGAGAGTTCCTGACTTCAATACGCATGTCGTTGACATCGAGTACAAAATTATCGAAGGACCTCCATATACCGTCCGCGATGTCAACATATCCGGCAATGCCAACACGAAAGATCATGTAATAAGACGTGAATTGGTAATACATCCGGGAGATCCGGTAAACCCGGATATGATAGACACCAGTAAATCGCGTTTGATGGGAATGAACTACTTTGAGAAAGTAGAGGCGGTGACCGTGCGAGTGCCAGATCCGTCAATGAAGGATGTTGAAATAAATGTCGAGGAAAAGGATACCGCGAAATTCGCAATAGGCGGCGGATTTTCCGATACCGATAGCCTAGTTGGAACCGTAGAGTTGAGCCAGTCCAATTTTGATCTTTTCGACCCAGACAACTGGTTTACCGGTGGCGGGCAACGCCTTCGCCTCACAGGGCAGTATGGAATAGAAAGGAGTGACTTCGGAATAGATTTCACCGAGCCATGGCTCTTTGGAATTCCGTTGAGCCTCAATCTTTCCGGTTTTTACAATGACAGGGAATACGAGGACTGGAGCCAGAAGACCGGTGGTGGTGAAATCTCATTATCCAAGAGAATCTTTGACGACTTCACAAGTTTAGGACTCGGATACACGATAGCCAGAGTCAAAATATATGACATGGATGATGACCATTCGCAAATATTTCAGGACGAAGAGGGCACTGACACGATAAGCAAGTTAAGCCTGAATCTTTCCAGGGACACCCGAGACAGTCTGCTGGACCCCAAAAACGGCTACCTTTTGTCGGCCCTCGGCGAACTGAATTCAAAAGTGTTTGGCGCAACTACAAACACATACCGAGTTGAATTACAGGGAAGCAATTACTATTCATTCATAGATGATCTCTTTACAGTTCACACGGGGATAAAGCTGGGGCAGGTGGACAGGTTCGACGGACATGGGAAGCCGGCACGACTATATGATAGATATTTCCTCGGCGGTGGGGATACAGTTAGGGGCTTCCCATATAGGGAAATATCTCCGATAGATGAGAACGAAGACCCGTACGGTGGCGAGTCCATGATAATAGGTAACGTTGAATTGACTCACCCTATTTATGATTTTATCCGTGGAGCTGTATTTGTCGACGCCGGTGGAGTATGGCGCAGAGCATGGGACTTTAAATTTGATGAAATAAATGTGGGTGCCGGTTATGGATTGCGGATAAAGGTTCCCTACTTCAGCGCACCTATTAAACTCGACCTCGCGTATCCGATAGTAAAAAATTCCAAGCAGAAAAACTTCAGCAAAAAACTCCGTTTCCACTTCAATCTTGGTCTCACATGGAGCCCATGAACGGCGGGCAAAGATAAGACCCCTAACTTGACTCCGAAAACTTGAATAAATCCCCTTTCAATGTATTTTCCACACTAAAAAATCACTTTTATGGCAAGAGAAGTTAGAATAGGAATAGTTGGATTCGGCACCGTTGGAAGCGGCGTCGTTTCGTGCCTTTTGGATAACGCAGACGTTATAGACAGAAGAACGGGGATAAGACCGGTCGTTGCGAAAATCGCAGACCTAGATCTGAAAAAAGACCGCAAAATATCCTTGCCAAAAGGCGTCCTCGTAAATGATGGAATATCAATAATAGATGAATGTGATGTAATTGTTGAACTCGTTGGAGGCATAGGATTCGCGAAGAAACTGATAATAGAAGCCTTGCAGAGGGGCAAGCCAGTTGTAACCGCCAACAAGGCGCTTCTCGCTGAACACGGAGAAGAGCTCTTTGCGGTGGCTGAAAAATCCAAATCGGACATTTATTACGAGGCGAGCGTTGCCGGCGGAATCCCAATAATAAAAGCTCTCAGGGAAGGCTTTGTGGGCAACAGAATAGAAGAAATTCACGCGATACTCAACGGGACCTGTAATTTTATTCTTTCCAAGATGGACAGGGAAAATTGTGATTTCAACTCGGCACTGGAAGAGGCAAAAAAGATGGGATATGCCGAAGCGGATCCATCCCTGGATATAAACGGATCCGACTCCGTACACAAAGCCGCCATATTGGCATCATTGGCCTATGGAGAGTGGTTCGGCGTGAAACCTGTTTATAAGGAAGGAATTGAAAATGTGTCCATCGATGATGTAAGGCTCGCGAATGAATTTGGGTACAAGATGAAACTTCTGGCAATCATCAAACAACAGGACGAAGATGTCCAAATAAGAGTGCATCCCGCTTTAGTCCCGCAAAAATCAATGCTCGCGAATGTTTCCGATGTATTTAATGCCGTCCAAATAAAGGGGAATCCAGTTGGAGAAACTCTTTTTTACGGGAGAGGAGCTGGAAGAGATGCCACAGCAAGCGCAGTCGTGGCTGACATCGTCGACGTGTGTTTGAATTTGAAATTCGGTTCCCACAGAAGAGTTCCTTCATTTAAGATAGGAAGACAGTTCAGGCACATAATACCTATGAATGAAGTGAATACCAGATATTATCTCAGAATAATGGTGTCGGATCAGCCGGGCGTCATAGCTTCAATATCATCAGTGTTGGGGCGAAAGAAAATCAGCATATCAAGCATAAGGCAGACCCAGCAGGTGAACGGCGGAGCCGTATCGCTGATAATTATGACGCATCAGGCGAATGAGCGGCTCGTAAACGAGGCAGTGAAAGAAATTGAAAACAACGACTGTGTAAAATCGAAAGTGATTTTATATAGAGTGGAAGATCTTAAGTAAAACAGCGGAGAATTATAGAATGGCAAAGCATACTGTTGAAAAAATAGGCGGAACCTCGATGACCAATTTCGGGGATGTCCTAAAAAACATAATAATCGGAGATAGATCCGGGAAAAATCTCTACGGAAGGATATTCGTGGTTTCCGCATACGGTGGCATCACTGACATGCTTTTGGAGCACAAGAAG
>CAZXAC010000008.1:0-25788 GCA_964638335.1 uncultured Lentisphaera sp.
TCGGGAATATGTCTGGTATCGCATAAGCCAAATCTGAAGTAAAAATAACCGTTATTGATTTTCTGCAAAAGACACATTTATCTTTTTTATTTTTTCTGTCAGGCATTTACTTTTTTAATTTCGGATTTCTATGAGGCTCCATTATTCTGAAAAGATCCTTCTCGGTTATGCCAAAAGTCTTATAGAAATCTGGAAGACTTTCTGGAATGAACCCATCTTTTGGGATTTCCATGTAGGCTTCCTCTCTTGTCATCTTATTCTCCCTCAAACCTATGCTGGCGAGTTGTGATTTTCTGCCAAAGCCGTGTTTGTAGAACTTCAAGTATTCGCGTACACTGCTTACCCAACAGTCGATATGTTCGAATGTTGTGCTGTTTCCTTTTACAACGGCCTCCTGCCAGCCTAGTTCTTTTTTGAGTATGTTTACAATTTCGTTTTTATCCCACGGCATGTAGTGTCCCATGAATACGATATCAAGCTTATCCAGTTCTTTCTTGGGTGGCAGTCCGAAGACTTTGAGATCTTCTGCGGAAAGACCGTCTCCGATGAATTCAGTTTCTGGGATTCGTTCTTGGACGACCTCCCTAAAATGAAGTTCATTTATCTTTCCAGTGAAATAGCGTTTTAAATCAAATTCTCCCTCAGCGAAGACTATGAGTTTTATTCCTTCTATGAGCGCTCTTCTAATTGACGTAGACCATATTCCAGTGTTGCAGAACCAACAAAAATCTCCCCTTTTTTCCAAGGCCTTTATGCAAAGTTTTTTTGCCGTTTCCCATTTTGGAGTGAATGAAACCATGTCCACATTCAGTCCCTTCAGCACCTTCTCGACGTTCGAACGCCCGGCGTCGGTTTGGAAGTGGTTGTTGAAATTGTAGGCGAGTGGATTCATCCCGAACTTTTTCTTGCACAGATAAAGGGCGTAGGCGCTGTCCTTTCCGCCGCTGAAAGGTACCATGCAATCATATCTCCCTTTGCCGCGGTATTTTGAGAGGAATTTTTCGAGTTCCTCCAATCGGGATTCCTTTTTTACTATGTTTTTCACAGTCTCAGCCTGTCTGCAAAACTGGCATATTCCTTCATGATCGAACTTGATTCCTGGAAAGGTTTCAGGTAGTACGCATCTGCAGCAGCGTTTAAGATCCATTATGTCCATTATTTATCTCCCATTTTTTGTTTTATTATGAATTCTGCATTTCTCAAATCTGAAGGGCTGTCTATATCTATTGAAGATATATCATCCATTATCAATGGAACGGTATTTTCCCCAAAGAATCGTCGATATTTTATAATATAATTTGTCTTGGAAACATATATCGCGCCGTTTAGGCAATATGTTTTTGGAAGATCCTGCCTTCTAGTAAAGTGACTTTTTTTTATCAGAGGCACTATCCTTCCTTGCGAATTTTTTGTATATGTCCAAAAAGGTGACTTTCTAGGTTCGACTACTGATACGCAAGAATCTGCCTCCAAAAGTATGCATTTTCTAATGGCCGCATCTATGTCGGACGCTGTTCTTAGCGGAGATGTTGTTTGAAGCAGTATCATATAGTCGTATTTTTCTTTCATTTTTTTTATCGCATGGATGGCAGCATCAATTGTTGGTGACTTGTCGGTGGCTATTTCCGCTGGGCGTTTGAACGGGACTTCGCATCCGTAAGTCCGAGCCACTGAAATTATTTCCTCATCGTCAGAAGATAATATGAGCCTGTCTATGTATTTGGATTTTTTTGCCTCTTCTATGGTCCAGGCGATAAGTGGTTTTCCGGCAAGATCGACTATGTTCTTTTTGGGGATGCCCTTGCTTCCGCCCCTTGCAGGTATCAGGGCCAATATGGTTTTTCCTTTAAACATCAGCCAAGTTTCTCCACTGCTGTTCTGTATTCCTTCCATTCTCCGATGTCAGTCCAAGAATTTTCATTTATAGAAGATTCCTATTCTGCCCCCCTTGTCTTTCACATCTTCTATAAGATGTGTCATATGAAAAAATTCATTATGCGGTATGTGGTGCAGCACTTTAGAGTTTATCAAATACATGCCAGTGTTTACAAGAAAACTGTATTCAGGTTTCTCTTTTATCTTCGATAGGACGCCATTTCTGCCGATCTCGCAGATGCCGTATGGAATATTGAAATGCTTAAGCGATGCCACTAAAGTGATGTCATTTTTCTCCTTCTCATGATGCGTTAGTACTTCATTATAATCGGTATCAACAATTATATCGCAGTTTGTCATTATGAAAGAACCCGAGAGTGAGTTTTCTAGTTGTTTTAGGCATCCAGCTGTTCCCAGCGGCTTATCTTCATATAAGTACTTTATTTTATAAGGCGGATTCAATTCATCAAAATAAGATTTGATTATTTTTGACTTATGAAACAATGATATGTAAAAAGAGTTGACCCCGTACTCGGTGAACTTGTCTATTATCACCTCGATTATGGTTTTTTCTCCTATCGGGATTAGCGGTTTTGGAAGAACTTTGGTGAAAGGATCGAGTCGAGTTCCTTTCCCTCCAGCCATAATTACCACTGGAAGCTTTATGGGTGTTTTTTTGTAGGCACCTGGTTTGAATTTGAAGAGTTTATCGGAGCTTAAAAATTCTATGATCCTGCCCTTTTTATCCAAAACCGGAACGAAGTCTATTCGCTTCTTGAGCATCTGCGCTTTGACTTCCTCGACATTAAAATCTTGTCGAACCGAATAAGGATTACGAAAACAGACTTTTCTTACTTCGGCTTCCAGTTTCCCTCCCGTCAAGATCCATCGTCTAATATCGCCATCGGAAAGCGAACCTATGAGAACTTTATTATTGTCAACAACGAAGAGGATTTTTTTTGCGGTGACGTCCAGCTGATTCATGGCGGCTTTGAGTCGTGAATTCGGTTGTATCAGTATTTCGGAAAATTCTTTAATCATTTGCTAAGACCTCCGACTTTAACGTCATGGAATTTTTTATTTAGAATGTCTTTTAGGTCTATATTTTTCAAGATGGTCTTCATCCTCAGCGATGCACCGGGACTTCCATAAGGATTTTTCATTTGTTTCAGTGAGGAAAGGAATTTCGATGAAAATGCTTTTTCTATTGCGCTGGATATGGAGCTAGCGCAGGCATTGCAATCTATAACAGAAGACGGTCTTATTCTGCCGTCCTGCCTGCTGCCGATATTAACTGTGGGTTTTTTGAAATACGGCATCTCTATCAAACCGCTAGATGAATTACCCAAAAGAATGTCAACATGTTTGAGCGCCGACAGGTATTTCTGTTGCCCGAGATTGTCCACGAAAATACATCTACGTGGATTTCCCTTCGCATATGATGAAAGTATCCTAGATATTTTCCTGCCGTCCGGATCGGCGTTGGATTGGGTGAATATTATATTAACGTCGAGACCATCTAAAGCCTTCAATAACTCTTTGGTTTGCTGTTCTACGCTTTTTGCTTCCCTTTTGACAGGATGGAATGTGATTAAGAAATTTTTTCTGCCAAATCTGAATCCAGTCTGTTCAGAAAACTCTTTTTTAGAAAGCAATCTTATTTCATTTATGTTGTCTAAAGCTGGAGCCCCGACATTGAACACGTATTTAGGATTTTCTCCCAGTTGTATGACTCTACGCCTATACTCTTCAGTTGAAGTGAAATGCAGATGAGACATCTTTGTTATGGAATGCCTGATTTGTTCATCAAAGACTCCTTGTGTTAGTTCGCCGCCATGAATGTGCGCCAGTGGGATTCTTGTAACCAAGGCTGCGATTACCGCGCTTAGCAGTTCGTAGCGGTCGCCCAAACCGACGGCAATGTCTGGTTTCATCCTTTCGAAACTTTCTGCGAAGGACATTATCCCTATGCCTATGGACTTGGCTATGCCTGTTTCAGAATCCGAAGACAGCAGCATTTCCACTTTTTCATTTATTTTAAAACCATCATCCTCTATAGTTCTATAAGTCATGCCGAATTCTGGGGAAAGATGGGCACCTGTAACCGCGATTTGGAGTTCTAGGGAACGGTCTTTCTTTATCTCTCCCATAAGAGGACGTAGCAGACCATATTCAGCACGGGTTCCTGTTATTACGCAGATTTTTCTTTTCATATTTTTATTAATTCATCCGCTTTAAAATTCATAGAGGCTTTTTTGCCTATTATTTTTTTGATATTGATAGGAGGGATTCCCGAACCGGGTCTTTTTACGCATATATTTTCTTTGGTGAATATTTCCCCCTTCTCTATATTTTTTGCTGCGACAATACTTTTCCTTGCCACGATTATATTTTTCATCTCACAGCTTGCGGGTCTCTTAATTCCATCTCCCAGAGCCTTCTCAACATTTCTTATGGCTGAAACCATTTGAGAAAATTCTAGAGGTTCTAAAGATGCCTTTTGATCTGGTCCCGGTAAGTTTCTATCGATGGTAAAATGCTTTTCAATTATCCTTGCGCCCAATGCGACTGCGGCAATGGGAACCTCAATGCCGATGCTGTGATCCGAATATCCAACCTCAACTCCAAACCGTTTTTTCATCGATATCATAGCATTTAGATTTATTTGATCATAAGGGGCAGGATATTCCGTAACGCATTGAAGTAATGTTATATCCTGTGATCCAGCTAAACGTATCGCTCTTAGAGCAGTTTCGACATCTTTCATTGTTGACATTCCTGTTGAAAGGATGATAGGACATTTCATTTTTGCTACGTGTTGAAGAAATGGAATGTTTGTGATCTCTCCAGAGGGGATTTTGAATGTCCTTACCCCGATAGAATGCAGGAAGTCTGCTGCGTATTCATCAAAAGGGGAAGATAAAAATTGAATTTTGTTTTTTCTGCAGAAAGTCTTCAAGTCAATTTGATTTTTTCGGCTGAGCTCTAGGCTTTTAAGCATTTTGTATTGAGTTTCGGAAGCGGATGTCATTTTTTTCTGATATTCAGCTTTTTCTGCGGAATGAGTAACAAGGTTTTTGGTAAAAAAGGTCTGGAATTTTACAGCATCTGCCCCGCATTTTTTCGCGGACAGGATAGCCTTTTTTGCTAGGGCAATTGATCCGTTGTGATTTACCCCTATCTCGGCTATTATGAACACTTTCTCGGATCTCACTTTACTCTCCTTGATGGATTCCCGACATATGTTCCGGAGCTGCTGCAGTCTCTTATTACTACGGAGCCTGCTCCGATAACGCAATTATCTGCGATCTTTTTCCCATTGATCACTGTGGAACCTGCTCCTATGAAAGAATCATTTCCTACGTACACGCCTCCACTCAAAGTGACTCCAGGAGCAATATGCGAGTAATTTCCAATTGAACAGTCGTGTTCTACTGTAGAATTAGTGTTTAGTATTGCTGCTTCCCCAATTTGTGATCCACTGTTGACCACAACCCCATCAAAAACGACAGTTGCATTGCCTATAAGCACATCTTCATTTACCGTAGCATCAGGAGATATTATAGGGGGTATTTCGAATTTGAGCTTTTTCAGATTCGATAAAATCTTTTTACGGCAATTTTGTTTTTCTGTTTTTCCTATGCCCAAGGCGGCGCAATTTGCGATATCGCCCTGTTTAACTTTTTTAAGGATTGAGTCATCACCCAGATACTTCACTCCTAGTATTTCACCCCTTGGTATGAGATCCGTATAGCCGACTATACGAAAGATTTTCAGTTTCCTTATCACACTTATAAGGACCTTTGCATGACCTCCTCCGCCAATTATCAATATACTTTTTTTCATTTTGGCACGCTGCTTGGCAGGTTTACTATTCTTTCCTCAAGCCATTTTGTGTTTTCCAGATTTCCGCACTGGTACGATTTGAACATATCCAATTCGCTCATAAGGCGCCACGCCGGCCTAACTAAAATACCTCTTGAGTGGGCAAATTCCAAGAAGCTGTTCCTTTTCGATCTGTTTTCGAACAGTATGCTGTTCAGCCAGTAGTTTGAGCATGCATTTTTAGGTTCGGAGATGAACGGAATTCCTGCGGATTTGAAAAATTTGGCATAACGTTCTGCGAGCAATCTTTTCTTTGCCAGAAACCCTTTCAGTTTTTTAACTTGAGCGTATCCTATTGCTGAGTTGATGTTTGGAAGCCTGTAATTGTATCCTATCTCGTCATGTATGTAGTCCCATTTATGAGGAAGCTTGGCGGTGGTGGTTATGTGTTTCGCCCTTTTTGCGAAAATCGCATCATTTGTTATGATCATTCCGCCGCCACCGGTCGTGATTATCTTGTTGCCGTTGAAACTGAGAATTCCAGCTTTTCCGAAAGTCCCAGTGTGTTTGTTCCTGTAAAGAGACCCTAATGATTCTGCGGCGTCTTCTATCATTATGATTTTATATTTGCGGCATATGCCTGCTATCTCATCTATCCTGCATGGATGCCCGAAGGTGTGCATTGGTACGCAAGCTCTAATTCTCCTTCCCGTTCTCTTGTTGAAAGTCCCATCTTTTTTTAATTTGGAATCTTTTCTCAGGAAATTTTCAAGTTTTTCCGGGCTTAATCCAAGGGAGTCCTTGTCTACGTCTATAAATACAGGAGAGGCTCCAGTATAACTTATTGCGTTGGCCGTAGCGACGAAAGTGAGAGACTGGGTCAGTACTTCATCTTTTGGTTCGACTCCTGCGATTTTGAGTGCGGTATGTAGGGCTGCGGTTCCATTTACGGTCGCTACTGCGAATTTCGCGCCGCAAAATTTAGCGATAGCCTTCTCAAACTTTTCCACATATTCCCCGACTGAAGAAACGAACCCGGATTCTATGCAATCCCGTAAAACTCCGATTTCATCTCCTGTGAATCTAGGTTCATGCAAGGGGATTATTTTGGCTCCTCCTTGCTCTTCTCTTATAAAGTCTATGATTTTATCATACATTGTATATGTCCGTTTTGTATCTTGACAGATTTTGCTTTTTAGTGAACCACGATATTGTCCTTTCAAGTCCCTGTTCTATTGAAAATCTGGGTTTGAATCCAGTAAGTCTCCTAATTTTAGTGTTGTCGCAAGACAGTCTGAAAACTTCGGATCTGTCTGGTCTGAGCCTTTGCCGGTCTCCTTCTATTTTTGCACTGCTTTTCATAAGCTTCCGTATAATATCGAAAGTGTCTGCAACGGAAATTTCAGTGCCGGATCCTATGTTCACAGTTTCTCCCAGGGCTTTTTTGCATTCGGCCAGTCTTATAAAACCGTCGCAAGTGTCATCTACGTAGTTAAAATCCCTTGTTGGGGAAACATTTCCAAGTTTTATTTCTTTTTTCCCTGCGGCAATCTGGGTTATTATGGAGGGGATTACCGCTCTGGCGGACTGACGTGGACCGTAGGTGTTGAAAGGTCTCGCGATTACTAGAGGCAACCCAAACGAGTTGAAGAAGCTTGATGCTATCGCATCGGCCCCGATTTTGCTTGCGCTATAGGGACTTTGTGGTTGTAGGGGATGCTTTTCATCTATTGGCACATAAATGGCGGTTCCATATACCTCGCTTGTCGAGGTGTGTATTATTTTTTCGCATTTATTGTCAAGGGCGGCCTGGCATATGTTGAAGGTTCCCTTTACATTTGTTTCAATATAACATGAAGGAGACGAGTAGGAATAAGGTATTGCGATTAAAGCGGCAAGGTGAAATATTACGTCAATTCCCTCCGTCGCTTTCCTGCAGAAGTGAGGATTGCAAATGTCTCCTACCACAACATCTACGTCACTAAGTCCTTTGATGTCTTCCAGCCAGCCCCAATTGTTGAATGAGTTATACAGGGCTGTAGCTCTTACATCAAAGCCTTTTTTCAAGAGCATTTCCACTAGATGCGAGCCGATGAATCCGTCAGCTCCGGTGACCAATACTTTTTTCTTTTTCATTTTATATCACCAATTTTATTAGTTTCTTCATATAGTTCAACTCCTCTGAGCCTAATCTTTTCTTATACAGGTGGAAATTGTTTCTTTGATAATACTCCTGCTGGTCTTCGCGACTAGCAAGAAGGCGATCTGTCATGCCATTCTTATGAAATGCGGAATATATTCTTGCAAAATCACTTTCCTTTATCATGTGAATCCAGTCGGATGCGAATTTTTTCCTCTTGATGACCTTAAGACTGTCTGCAATCAACTCGACTGGAGCCAAACAATGAATTTTATTATCGTAATACTTAGGGTCTCTGACATAGGAATCAAATTTGATATTGATGATTTTTCCGTTGAGCAGGCATTTTGCCTGAAAGAACTTTATGAATCTGCCGGGAGCAGAACATCTTTGATCATATAAGTGGACTATCGTCGCAGCGTTCAAAGGAGTTCCTATAAAGAGGAGTCTTGCGTCTTCAATCTTGGAGAAAAGATCGAAGAAGGAGCCATCCCCAAAGCAAGTATTTGGACTTTGCTTCAAAAGGTATCTTGTGTTCTTTCCTGAAATTGCGTTCGAATACACCGGATGGAAAGTTCTTTTAAACCCACGCATCTTTCTGGCTACTTCTCCTAGCTGTCCTACTATGCATTTTGAATTTTCGGGATCAAAGACTTCGTTATTGTAGGCGCTTAAGCTGTATGATGGTATGCACAAAGTTCCTTTCGGGCCTATCTGTTTTTTGATCACTTGGATAATTTCCCTTACGGATCTTTCACTTGAGATCCTTCCAAAACTTAGAAGACGGGAATAGACCAGCACCGTTTTTCCCGAAATGTCTAAGCTGGACAGTTTTTCCGCCAGGTCGTTTTCGAAATATTCCTTGGATCCACAAACGAAAAGGGGCTTTTTCATTTTTTCTTCTTGTTTTTTCCGGAAACTATCCGCTCGATCATTCCGGAGATGGCGTTTACCGTGTTGAAGTTGAAATGTGTGAATTCGGATGTCGGTATTGATATCGAAAAGTTTTTTTCGATTGTCTCGATAAGTTTCATCGTCAGAAGGCTATCGAGTACGCCTGAATCCAGCAGTCTTGTGTCGTGTTTGATATTTTTCTTTCCGGAGATCTTCGCTACCATGCTTATAACCTTTGAGACGTTGTTTTCAGGCATATTTTATACCCCTTTTATTTTTATATAATTCTTTGCCATATCAATGAGCTTCGTGTTCGATATTTTCCCTGTTGAGGTAAGTGGCATATTTTTTATCAGGAATATTCTTTTTGGAATATGCGTGCCCGGCAATTTTTTTGCACATGCCCTGCGTAGAGAGGTCTCAGTGAAGTTTTCCCCGGAGGCAACGACAAAGGAAATAATTTCTTCTCCATAGGTTTTATCAGGGATGCCCAGAGTTTTTGCCTGTTTGACCGAAGATATTTTGAGCAGGACAGAGTCGATCTCATTTGGATTAATATTGAAGCCGCCTTTTTTTATTATTTCCTTCAATCGCCCTGTTATGAAAAGGTAGTTCTTCTTGTTGAAAAATCCGATGTCTCCAGTCTGAAACCACCCTTTTCTGTAAGAATCTGCGGTTTCCTTTTCCTGCATGTAGTACGATCCGAACATGCTTTTTGTCTTGCATAGTATCTGGCCGGTGGAATTATGCTTTAGGCTTCTTCCTTCTGGACCGATGACTTTTATTTTGCATCCGACAGGAACTCCAACGGACTCAGGATACGTTTCCATCCCTCTGTCGTTTACGCACATAAACAATGTTTCCGTCATTCCGTACTGTTGTATGACCGGAACACCGAATATCTTCTCAAAATCTTTCTTGTCATTTTTTTCCAGCCTTGCTGTTCCGCATATGACTTTTTTAAATTTGGGTAGCGGAAAGTCAACTTTTCGTCCTACCATCGCAAGGATCTTTATCATGGAAGGCGTGAGATGGTAAATATTCGCGTTGTGCATTGATGACTGCAAAAGTATGTTCCTGCAATTTAGCACGTTCAATATTCCCGGAGAGAGGGTGCTGGATCCTATTATAAATGAAGTCAGAAGACTGTTATAAAGACCGTGGGCATACCAAGGCGGGGAGGTGCAAATGAATCGGTCTTTCTCCCTGATGTCAAGTCTCCTGCAGAAAGCATTTACGTTGTTTGTGATGTTGTCGAAGGATAGGGGGACGCACTTTGGTGTTCCGGTGGATCCGGAAGTAAAGAGTATCAAGCAGGGGGCTTTTTCAGACAGTCCTATCTCAAATCTGGTGAATTCTGTAAGTTTTGAAGGTTTCTTGAAGATGAATTTTTCATTTTGAAGTCCCTTTGAGGTTTTTTTAGGAAGATCAAAATCGGTTATTATTAATTTGAACGGTATTAAATTGCGTATGGTTTCGAATTTATCCTCCATGGTATCTGGCGCCATTACGGATGCTATGATATTGCGCTTCCAGCATGCGAGCAGGACTGGCATATATGACTTCTGATTTCTTAGCATCAAAGCCACGTTGCTGCCGTTCAGTTTGCCAACAGAATCGAGCTGTTTGCCGAATTCGGAGGCCATGCATAGCAGTTCTCCGTAGCTGTATGATACATCTTCTACGGGATCGATAAAAAAGGTTTTCGAGAAATTTTTCTCGAATACTTGGCAGACTTTTCCTGATATGGGTTTGTTTTTCGTCATCTTGCCTTCAATTCGAACAACCACCACAAGGGAAACTCGGCAGTGATCTTCCTGTTTTGTCCTTGATGTTTTCCTTCCGAGTAGAGTTCCCTTATCCTGTTGATATAGAGTCCGCTTTTTTCAGCCACCATGGAGAATTCCATTAGTGATGGAGTGACTCTGTATTTCCTGTGTCTGTATTCTCCACATAGCATGAAGGGCATTGTTTCGCCCATCCATGGCTGCAGATGGAAGCATCCGTGCGGGTCCATCACGTAGATTGAACCTCCAGGATTCATATGCTTTCTAAGCATGCCGAGGAGATCTTGGGGTTTGATGTCGAGCTTTTTATATGGTTCAAAATAATAAAGCAGGACATCGCTCAAGTAGATGATGTCATACTTATCATCTCCCATGAGCTTGAAATCCGAGACTGTTTCGAATGAGAGCTCTTTGAATATGAGATTCTTCCCCTCCGCAAATTTTTTGCGTGCCAGTTTTATGTACAATGGACTTGGGTCTATTCCTGTTACGTTTGCATTTCTTTTCCGGAAGAATTCGCTGTAGTATCCGATTCCGCAACCAAAATCGAGAATCTTCTTGCCCTTAAAATCCTTCGGGAAGAACTTTTCAAGGAATTTTTTTTGAACCCACAAATATGGTGTGTCGTGTAGAGACCGGAGATTCTTGTCAAATTTTTGATAAATCCACCATTCCTCTGGGTTCATCTTCTTGCTTTCCATCATGAATCTTCCTATGTCTTGATGGAAATTCCCAGTGTGAAAGCTGTCAAAAATATTTTTCTTTTTGCCAGCCTTTCGCAAGTAGGCGGTATTTTCCGAAAGCATGCTGTATTCCACTAGAAGCCTTACAAATTCTGATGCCGGAGCAGGCTTCAGAGCCACATTGCCCTTTGATATGCCGGCAGGATTATCAAGGAGGCATTCTGAAAGCGAGAAACAGCTTATGTCCGCAAATTGAATCGACACATTTTCAATCTTTTCATTTTCGATGAATCCATAAAGGGTTTCGAGCGATTTAGGTTCGGCGGCTACTCCTTTCCGAAGGAGTAGGTTGTAGAAAAGGACATATCCCCTTCCGTATCTTGTTATCAATGTGTGTTCTGAAATAAATTTTTTCATTATTACCTCAGATTTGGTATGCAACTACTCTTGATGGGGATGCATCTCCTCCCTCGATCTTCAGGGGCAATGCGATCAGGAAGATCTTGCCTGGACGAAGTTTTGCGAGATTCGCAAGATATTCCACCAGCACGATCTTTTTTTTCATTAAAAACTTGTGATTGGGAGAATCTTCATTTTCTCCAGTAAAAGCTTTATCGGGGGAGGGGAAGTCGAACCCGGCAAGCCGGACTCCTCTTTTTGCCATGTATCTGCAACATTCTCTGTCCAAGCTGGGCCAGTCTTTGAAATATTGATCTTTATTCCAATACCTGCTCCAGTCTGTGCGTATCAACAGCCTATCAATTTTTCCATGTTTTGGGAGTTTTTCCTCTATTTTTCTTTTGGATATTATTGAACCCGGTGGAAGTTGCCCCATATTGACTAGATACGCGGGCCCGACCAACACAGACAAAGGTATTTCATCCACAGCCCAGCCTTTTTTTAGGAAATGTGTCATCCCATCGATGTGGGTTCCACAATGGGATCCGATCTCGATTTTTCTTATCTGTCTGCCGTGATCATCTATGTTTGCAATTTTTTTTGCTGAAAATGGTGTGTGCAAACCCGAAGGATAGAAGGGCATGCCTTTTTTAAGAGGTAATGTGAGATCGTATATTTTCATTTTTTTACCTGCTGTTCGTTTACGAAATATCTTTCCAGGTGATATTTCCCGTAGGTGAATTCTGGTTTGATTTTTGGTAATCCTGATGCAATTTTTTCCACTAGGTTCGGATCCGCGTTTACCTTGTCTATCTTGCAAAGTTCTATTATGAGAGAACGCGGATCTACTTCATATTTTAGAGAGAATTTTCTGATCAAAGGCATATAGCTTGAGTGAAACATTGCGTAACCTGAAACTAAATCTATCGGGTTGAGTCCAGCCTGTGGAAGCAATGGGAGGATCGTGTCGAAACTCAAGTCTAAAAGCCTGAATATGTCAATGTTATTCTTGTGACCGAGTTTTGAAGTTATAAGGACAAACTGTTCGGTCGGCGCATTTCCTCCGCTTCTCCCAAGTCCCTGCAGAGAGCAATCCACGAAGTAGGCGCCCATTTCGATGGCCTTTAGCGAATTTGCCACGGCAAGACCTAGATTGTTATGTCCATGAAAGCCTATCTTTATGCCAGAGGCCTCTTTTATGGCTGTTATGTAGGATTCCACTTCTGAAGGCAGCATCCCTCCTGCGGAATCGACAAGATATATTACATCGACCCCGTAGGATTCTGAGATTTTGACCTTTTTCGCAAATTCTCTAGGTGGAACTGAATAGGATTTCATATAGTTTGCGCATACGGTCATTCCATATTTTTTTGCCCTTTCTACATACGGCTTGCTGGATTCCACGGCGTCAACATTTGTCCCGATTCTTATGAGTCGCATTCCGTATTGATTTGCTATGTCAATATCTTCAATTGTGGCTATTCCTGGTATGCAGAACGTTCCAAAATGGGATTTCTTAAGCGCATCAGATGCCGCAGTGAGATATTCTTCGTCGCTTGCCGCCGCCGAATATTCTCCGCCAAGTTTATATGCTCCAAGTCCCAGTCCGTGTCCTACTTCAATATGTTCCAGTCCGCATTTTTCTAGTTCGGCGCATATGTATTTTGTCTCGTGTATACTGAATTGGAAGCGGTTTACGTAGCTGCCGTCTCTTAATGTGCAATCAAGGATTTTGAAATCTGTCATAACTTCCTCAATATTTTTTTGTTTTCCAATATATCTGCGATTTTCGCAATCTCCTCAGTTGAAACGTCGAGCATTTCAGAAATTTCCCGTAGCGAGTGCCTGCCGTCGGAGAAATTTAACAGCGTCAGGATTTTTCTGAGATACGTGGGATCGTCTTTTTTTAACGGACTGATACCAAGTCCATGTTTTGAGAGGTGAAGTTCACAGAAAGGTTTCGTATTCATATAGTAAAAATTGTTGTCGAGATCTTCAATGACAGACTTATAGATTTTGAAAGTCTCTTCAAGATTCTTTTCCTTCACGTAATCAAGATTGTCGGCAGAGGTGTGATATTCCTTGAACTCGCCATATACCGATCTCATTATTGACCCTACCGGAATGTTGAAGCCTGGCGACGAATATTGTCGTTCATCGCTTCCAGGTACCCAAAAATTCCTCAGCCTATAAGGATGTCCAGAACGTTTCAGGACGTTCTCGCATATCTTGTCGAGCGCATGATCTCCCTGTCTTGTCCTTTTATAGTTAAATTTGCCGGAATCTCCGAGACAGGTCAATACCAATCCGCAGATAACATTTTTCAAGAAGTGTCTCTTATGGATTTTTAAATAGGCAATTGCACCTATCGTCTCTGGAACAAATATGAAACGGTAGCTGTAATAACTACATTTTCTCCGTCTCAAATATTTGTAAAGGGCCGCTGCTACAACAACCCCCGAAAGTGAGTCATTTGCCATCGAAGGATGACATATGTAGGAGGATACTATTATCTCCTTTTTTGTTTTTCCCGGTATAATCGCGTCGGCCAAGGTAAGAGAACCCGGTTTTAATGTCGATTTGATCAGTACCCGGTATCTGCCCTTTTTCAGTTTCAAAAAATCCCTATGTCTCATGCAGAAGCCCCAATTCCTTCTATAATATGTTGTTCGATATGGGATGACGTCAGGCTGTGAAGGGATGCTGTGTATGTGAGTCCTAAGCTCCTCGAGTTCGAGCGTCCCAGAGAAAGGAATGCTATAATTAACGATGTGCAGATTATTTTCAGAGAAATCTGCGATTTTTTGTCCATCCGGTCCGATTATGAAAGCGGACTTTATATTCCATTCGTGCGGAACGGTCCAGTCGAAGCACTTGGTGCCACTAGGCACTTCTGTGATACGGATTGGTACTTGCTTGGATATTATTTCAAGGCTTTCTCTGACTCCATTTCCAGTGATGCTTCTGCAAATAGGAAAGAGTTCTTTTAACATCTGATACATTGTATTGTCGTTCTCCCTTTCAGTAATAATCGAGTACTGAATATTCATCCGGTTTCAGTTTTCTATTCGCGAATTTCGCAATCCAAGAAATTATTTCGGAGGAATAATATCTTGTGTTGATTACGAAATAGGAAGATTTTTTTATATGTTTGATCGCGTACTCAGGAGTTAGTACCCTTACGTTTTCAAAGTATGTCTCTTTTTGGGGATCTCTGTCTACAACTATTGCACTTGGAGGAAGCTCCAGATCATCCAGCAGCCTCAGGCAAATCCAATTGGCCCCCCAAATTACGACCTGCTCTCCATTTTTCGAAAGAGTAAATATCCGTTTCCTAGCGGACTCCATTTCTTTTAGCAGTCTGGAGACTTTTGCGAATCCCTCGATCATGCATGACTTTCCAAAAAGATATTCGGACGGATTTTTTGTTTTATCCATCTTAGCGGGCATTTTTTTCAGCACGGCAACGAATCCAAAAGGCCTGCTGCATTCTTCCTGTGACACTTCGATCATTTGAAAACCGCATGATTCGGCCATTCGAGCCAGTGACACTGGGGAGAAATGGTTGACATGTTCACATTGAAATATCCCTGCCGGATTTTGTGGGTAAATGTATAGGTTAGGTACCTCTATTATAAATATTCCTCCGTCCCTGATAAGTCCTCTGTACTTAAGCAGGAAATCTCTTGGTCTTGTAACATGTTCTAGGACGAAATACGCGACGGCCACGTCAATTGAGTTTTTTTGCAATTCTCCTGCCGTTCTGAATTCCGATTCGCAATTCATGTTTATTTCCAAAGTGTGGACCTTCCCAACATGACTTGAAAGTTTCCTTAGGAAGTCTGAATTGTTGTTCCCGCCTATCTCCAAGAAGGATGCCTTCTTACTACATGCGTGCCTACTTATCACTTCAATCCGCTTTTCTATGGAATAATTAACTTGTGAAAGTTCGAATGAATCTCCATAATATTCCGACAACATCTTTTCTGACGGAACCGGTGCCACAAATGCGAACCCGCATCTTCGGCATATTACATTTCTGACCTTCCACATCCAAAGATCTGAAAGTGTGCGCGTCTTGACGGAGTAATTTTGTAACTCTTCCAGCTGCTTGGATCCGCAACAGTCGCAACAACGGTTTTCGAATGTGAATTTTTTCATTTTCAAAATCCTCTATTTCAGAATGCGAATTTCTCGACGAATTTAGTACCCATCAACTTGACAGATCTTGTTATTTCCGAAAGCAGTTTATCATTGTCAAAGGAGAACAGATTCCTATCATCAAATGACAGGTCAACTTGGGCGCATCTCTCGGCTATTGGACCGGAAGCTTCCGGATGCCAAGGCTTTAGAAGAGGGCTCATCATTATCACGATTGGGCGGTTTGTCATTAGGGAGAATCCAAAAGTTGTGGAGTAATGTATAGGAAAAAGTATACAGTCGGCAACGGCGCATGAGGATTCGAATGTTTCGGTTATCAAGGAATCGGCGATTTTCTCGAAGAATTTGCCAGTTTCAGCAAGCGAGTCAGGATGGGCCTTGTAGATCACCCTGAATCCGAAGCCCTTTAAAGTTTTTATAATTTTTGTTTCAAGGTGCAAATAAAGGAGATTGTTGTACATATTGACCGAAAACGGAAATCCCACCAGCATGACTGTCTTTACCGTGGAAACTGCTGGACCGTTTTGAATAGAGTTTTTAAGTCTTTCGTAGAAAGGCTCATTATATGTTACTATTTCAGCGGAAGACTCAAGTCCATTCTTAAAATCTTTCCTCGAATCTTCAAGAAACTTTACTTCCCCGTTGGAACATGCCACGTATCTGTCCAGTATGGTCTGGGCACCGTTATTTATATCTCCGGGCGTGTAGATATACGGATATACATTGCCATGGCTGAATCCGGTAACCGTCCCTCCGTTTCGCCTCCATGCGCAAGCGAAAAGCCTGAACAAAAGATTTCCTATAGGACATATAATAAGGTCTTTCCCAGATAAATCGTATTTAGAGATGCTTGACAGAATCGATAAATACCATTGGTAGCTGTTAAGTATTCCGTCAAGGATGATCTTCCGGACAGATTCATCAAAAGCTTCTTCAGACTCCGGAAGGGAGTTGAATATTTTTGTAAAAAATGAGGCCAAAAGGGACTTGGTAGCCTGCAATTGCTTTTTGTTTAATTGTTTTTCTTTGCCATTTGATAGTAGCCCCGGATTTATGGAGTATGGTCTTATATTGTTTTCCTCGAGAAAAAACTTTATCTCCTCTCTGTCGGGGCTGCCCACGATATAGTTTTTATGACAATCGTTGAAGCCCGGGTAGAAGGAGCTTGGATCGAAGTGATTTTTTCTTAGAGCTCTAAATCTGTCAACTATGCGTTTTGCGAAAGGCCTGGGGACTATCCTGCTGTCAGATATCAGGATTCTTTTGCATTCATCTTGGGCAGAGGATATGTCGATTTCAGACCCTGACAATAGGGCAGTCTCGTATCCTTTCCCCTTTGCGGCATTCAGTGTGACGTATTTGAAATACAGATCCGAAAGCTGGAATATTCTTTTATAATTCGCAAGCCATACGTTTCTTAAGTCTGGGTTTGACTCCGTGTCGGGCATTAATTCGGAGAAACAGTTGGTGAGTTTCTCTCGAGCGTCATAAAAAAGTGATGACAAAACGGGTTCAGAATAGTTTGAAAACCAATTTTCAATGCCGATTTTTTCGACCCCGGCTATATCCAGTGGGAAGACATTGTCCCTGTTTTCTCCGGATAAGCTCATTATTCAACATCTCCTAAAAGGGATTTGTCCGGAATAAAATCTTCAGCCAAAAGCCCCACTAGGACATGATCCACCCGAACTCCTCTGAAGTCTATCAGCTCTTTTACAATTCTGCCTTCCTCCCTGAAACCATTTTTTCTCAGGACTTTTGCCGAGCCTTCGTGCCCGTCGTAGTATCCGGCCCACAGTTTTACAAGCCCGCAGCATTTGAAACAGTAGTAGATTACTCCGTGGACTGCTTCAGTCGCATATCCTTTGCCCTGTGCTTCCGGATGACCAATTACAAATGATATGTCTGATGATAGATGTTTCCATTTGATCGATGGGAGGGTCACCGTTCCTACCAGCCTCTTTCCTCCTTTGTCATACACGCCGAAATGTTTTGATGCCTTGGTGTCTGAAAGTTTTGACCTGATGTAATTCTCCACGGTCTGGCGGTTTTGTTGGGAAAATCTTACTTCTAGGAATTTATTTACTTCCGGATTATTGAGCCATGCGATGTATTCGTCGCTTATGTCCGAAACCTCGATATCCCTTATCGTCAGTCTCTTAGTCTTAATGATCGGTAATTTGGGGTCTCTGATTATTATGTTCATGGATGGTTTTAAAATCCTAAAATTATTTCCTTATAAGTTTCCATGAAAGAGGAGTTCCTCGGGATATATTTGAATTCGCTTTTTTCCCGATTATTTCGTCGATAAACTTTGGGTGAAGACCTTGTCCCGGTCTTATGGAGCGGATGTTGGTGCTTGTGAATTTTTCTCCAGCCTTGATGTTTGCAACTGCGAACAGAGATCTGCGGAAAATCCTCATTTTCTCTTCGCTTTTGGAAGGGCGATATTTAACTTTTCCCAGGGAGGCTTCGGCTATCCTTATTTCCTTGACTAGATCCTTGAATTCGTCTGGTTCCAGAGAGAAGGCGCTGTCGGGACCGGGTTCCTTCCTGGATATTGCGATGTGTTTTTCTATTATGCTTGCTCCGAGCGATACTGCCGATATGGACGCCGCGATTCCAAGTGAATGATCGGAAAGTCCTACGACTGTTCCAAATTTCTTTCGCATGTCAGGTATGGTAAGAAGATTCATATCTTTTGGATCGGCCGGATAACCGCTGGTACATTTAAGGATCGCTATTTGGCGGTTTCCCTGCGAAAGGATGGCCTTGACGGCGTCCCTTATTTCGCTGACTGTTGCCATTCCCGTTGAGATTATGACAGGTTTGTCTTGCCTTGCTATCTTTTTTATCAGCGGAATGTCGACCAGTTCGAACGAAGCCACCTTGTATGCCGGGACATTCATTTTTTTTAGGAAATCCACCGAACTCGGGTCAAAAGGAGTTGAAAATAAATCTATTTTTAACTTGTCAGCAATCTTTTTTAATTTTGGCTGCCACTCCCAAGGTGTATATGCCTCACCATAAAGATCATACAATGTCCTGCCGTCCCAGATGGTTTTTCCTTTTATCTTAAAAAAGCTTTTATTGCAGTCTATCGTGATTGTGTCTGGGGTATAAGTCTGAATTTTTACAGCGTCAGCTCCGGAATCCTTGGCTATTTTTATGAGTTCTGCCGCCTTGTTGAAATCCTGTCCGTGGTTGGCGGACAATTCCGCTATTACGTATACGGGCTGTCCCGGACCAACGACACGATTGTTTATCTTGACGTATTTTGTCATACTGATTTTTTTTCTATGATAAAATGCAGGCACTTTTTTTCTATGGAGAACTCATCAGGTCTGCTTTGTTTGAATCCTGCCTTTTGAAATGACTTTAGCGACCCCGTATTGTCTGGCTTTATGTAGGCATGAATTACTTTTACTTTTGAATTGCGCATAAGAGAGTCCGAAGCTTCTCTTATGATTGTGCTGCCATATCCTTTGCCGCGGAATTTTGCTTCGAGACTTGTAGAAACCACGGCATCTTTTCCGTTCAGCTTGAATCTGATCTGTCCAGCTCTGCGATCGTCTGATGTTTCCGCCACGCAGAAAAAGACGTTTTTGTCCTTTAAGATTCCTTCATACCACTTTTTATGTTGGGAGAATGGTATGTAGTCTTTGGAAAACGAAATTTCTCTCACCGACTTGGAATTTGAAAGCTCCCAAACGAAACGGCAGTCTTCTTTTTTGGCTTTCCTCAGGAACAATCCGTTCATTGAGCCGACTATTCTTTCGACACCAAGGCCATCGACCAGTTGTCTGCCTCTAGCGGACATGGCTTTTCTGCCTTCAAAGTCTTCCACAAGTTTTGCTAGTGATGAGAGAAAGCGTTTTTCCGAAAATTTAGAGCAGTGCCCAAGATTTATAGCTGCTCCGGCCCTATCGAGATTTTTCGCTATCGGGATCTGATTTTCAGCGCAGTATAATATGATGTTAGGAAGTCCCATAAAACACGTCTCCCAACACGTACTGCCGCCTCCGCTGATTATTATGTCAGCCCATTTCATATGTTCTGGCATATTGGATACATTTTTTAGAATCTGGAGGTTGGGTGATTTTGTGATTTCCTTTTCAAGGGATTTTATGTGCGGATTAGCTCCGCCGACAATGGCTTTTAGATTAAAATTGGTCCTTTTGAGGGCGTTTAAAATCTTCAGTGCGCTGTTTGAGGGATCGCTGCCTCCTAGAGATACTAAAATCTTTGAGGCTTTTCTCTGGACTTGTCTCTTCCAGCCTGCGAAAGCGGAAAATTCTTTCCTCAACATCACGTATGAAGTTCCCAGTAACATTTTGCAAAATGTCGTTCTTTTGGGATAAAAGCGTTCTGTGGCGTAAATGTTTTGGTTCAGAATTATATCGGCGGAATAATTTTTGCAGTGGCCGTAGTCGTCTACGAACAGCAGCCTAAGTCCTGCGTCCTTTACCGCCTTTTGATATTTTTCAGAGAAAACATATCCGTCCACCACAACCCATGTGGCTTTTTTATCCTTTGCGAATTTCGCAGTGGCTTTGGCATCTTGAACGCTTCCTGGAACGAAATTTATTTTCCTGAAGGACAGCTTTTCCCCTTTTATTTTTTCAATTAAAGCTTCTGGGCATTCAGAAGATACGAAATGGATCTGAAAACCGGACTTTTGCAAGCCTTGCGCTAAAGCTATGCATCTCATTACATGCCCTGTCCCGGTTTTTACCGAGGCGTCGACTCGAATGATGGCAGTCCTTTTTGGCATTTATTAGTTTCTCTTGAATATCGGGGTTATCCTTCTGCCTTTTACGATTCCCTTTATGCTGTCGCGTTCGAGGGCTTTTTTTATGTCGTCAAGAGCTTGGTCGATGGCATACAGGTGTTTATCGACATCTTTCATGTTGGTTGCAAGGCAGAAGTTATTTATTCCTACGGACAAAATACCGTTCATCAGAAGTTTCTGTTGATATACTGCGAGAATATCCAAACTGCTGATTTTCCCTCTCGGTTTGAATATGAACCCGGAGTGTGGAGGAAGTCCAAACATGCTTACTATATCCCCGAGACCTTTGTGTTTTGCAATTTTTATCGAATCTTCGGATAGTTTTGAAGATACTTTCCATATATGTTTGAAAGAATTTGGCCTGCTTAATATCTCTATAGTCTTAAGGCTTCCGGCCAGGGAAAGAGCTTCTCCGCCGAAGGTTGTTGATATGAATATTCCTTCTTCAACCAGCTTTAACAATTCTTTTTTTCCGGCGACAGCCGATATAGGAAGTCCGTTTCCCATTCCTTTCCCTATTGCGGCGATATCCGGCACAACTCCGTAATATTCCTGAGCTCCTCCAAGAGCCAACCTGAAGCCTGAGACAACTTCATCAAATATCAATATTGCTCCATTTTTGCGGCAGAGATCCTTTATTTTTGCGAGAAAATTATCCTTTGGCGGATCTCCTTGAGCAGGTTCGAGTATCACCGCGGCCACCTTGCCGTGGTATCTGTCGAATATTTTTTCTAAAGATCTTATGTTGTTGTATTCAAACGTTTTAGTAAGGGCCTGAACGGACTTTGGAACTCCCCGACTGAGAACTGTCGACCCGATGTACCAATCGTGCATTCCGTGGTATCCGCATGCGGCTATGATATCCCTTCCTGTGTAGGCTCTTGCCAGTCTTACTGCGGCAGTCGTTGCGTCGCCGCCGTTTTTAACAAATCTCACCATTTCGGCGCAAGGTATTATTTGGGTGAGTTTTTCGGCAAGTTCCACTTCCAGAGAGCTTGCCTGGGAGAAAATTATTCCCTTTTTGAGTTGTGCTGAAACGGCGGAGTTTACTTCGGGATCATTGTATCCGACCGTTATCGGGCCAAGCCCTAGGATGAAGTCTATGAATTCATTTCCATCGATATCCCATACGTGGCTTCCTTTGCCTCGGTCCATAAAATAAGGAGTGTGAGACCCGCTCAAGTAGTTTGCGCTCTTGCTGTAAGTTTGTGAGCCTGAAGGAGTTACTTTTAGAGCTCTTTTTAACATGTTCAGAGATTTTATGAATTTTTTCATATTTTCACCTTCTTGTCGTTCTTCAATGATTTTAGTAGTCCCTCATTTCTATTTATCTTGCTGTTTATTTGAACTATTTCCGGGTGCGCTGAGAGAAGCCTTATTACGTCCTGCGTCCCAAAATCTTGTTTGGAATCGTAGAGATTTTCGTACACTTTTTTTATCATCACGTAGTCAGATTCCTCATCCAATGTCCATCTTAGATAGGAGATATCTGTTTCATTAGTTACATTCGATTTTTTGAATATGCCAGAGTTCCTTATGAATATGGTCACGTGCTCCCTTTCAGATTTCATATTCGCCTCACTCCATGCCTTATGAAGGGCGGCGGAGCTGAAAACTTCGGTGTCAAGACCGTCCGGATAGCTTGGCGGATCGACGTTCGAAACGTAGTCCGAGTCGGAATTCAGGAATTCGGATACGACTTTGTCTATCACTGCAGGATCGTGCAGGGGACAGTCTCCCGTGAGTCTAACTATTGAGTCAAAGTTGCTTCCAGAAGACTTGTAGGCCTGGTAGAAACGGTCTAGGACATCTTCTTCGCTTCCCCTGAAAAATCCAATATTTATTTTTGAGCATATTTCGACCAGTTTATCGTCGGAGGGGTTTGTTGTCGTAGCCACCATGAGTTTTCCGATAGTCTTGCTTTTCCTGACCCTCTCAACCATAAGTTCAAGAGCGCCCTTTCCGTGGATTATGGGCAGGGCCATCTTCCCTGGAAGCCTGGATGATCCCATACGGGCTTGAATTATTGCGAGAACGCCTTTCTTCATTTAGTTGGATTCCATTTAGCCGGATTTATAAGTTCGTCGTTGATAAGGGGGATCAAATTTTCTCTAAGTTCTGCGATTGTTTTTGGATCGAGGGCTTCAGCGGAAAAAAGTTCTACGTTTTCTTCCAGTTGCTTTGAGCTTTCCATTCCGACTACGACGGGCAGATCCAGTGATTTTGCGAATTTCGCAGCCAATTCCGCCTTTGAAAGCCCTTTGGTTTCAGCAAAAGAACTCCATTTTAGAGAAGCCTGATATGCGGATGGGAGTTTTTCCATCACCTTATCAGGGCTCATAAGCATAAGACCTTGGAGATATATGCTCCTGACGAAACAAAGTTTGTCTTTACTTTTGGCATCCGCAAATACTCCCGATTCTATCATCCTTTGGTCCCAGGCATTGCATGGAGTCTGGAGCATATCTATTCCGATCGTGTTCAAAGCTTTTTTAGCCTCTTGTGGACTGTAAACTGAAACTCCGAGATAATTAATTTCCCCATTTCTCCGCATTTTTTCCAAGATTTCTCCGAGTCCATCATTCCAGTTGTCAAGCCATTCCGAACGGTGCAGCATCAGTCCCCAAAGCTGGCGTACCCCTAGCTTCCTCATGGATTCCTCGATGGATGCGGATATCGCAGGAAGATCCTTCGGTGAAAGTGAGGGGGACAGTTTCGATATCACCTTTGCGGAATCTGATATTCCCATGGAATTCAGCACTTTCCCAAGGACGGTTTCACTTTCCCCGTATGCCTGGGCCGTATCGAAGACATTAATTCCGCTGGCCCATGCTTGATGCACAAGTTCACGGGCTTGCACCTCTGAGGGCTTGCCATGAGAATTCGCTATGCCGTAATCCATGCCGAGCTGGACAGTTCCCAGCGCAAGCAACGAAATCTTTTCGCCACGCCACGATATTGATTTGATTCCAGACATTTCAGTTGCTTTTTTCGAAATTAGAATGTCAAATCTAGTTTGAACTTGGGCTTCGGTGCATGCCCGAAGTGGTTTACAGCCCATCCAATGCAGGTATAGGTTTTGCGCCGGTCTTGCTCAGTGCCGCTTGGAGCGCCTCGAAAAATGTACTCATGCTTTTGCGAACTCCTTTACTTTGGCAATTACAGATTTTAATTCTCCATCTTTCAGTCCGGGAAAGATCGGCAGTGAAATTATTTTTTTGAATGCCTCTTCGGCGGTCGGGCAGATTCCTTCCGACGTTCCGAGGTTTTTCCTGTAGTACGGGTGCAGATGCACAGGAATGTAGTGGACGTTCACTCCGATGCCAGCAGCCCTCATTTCCGTAAAAACCTTATTCCTTTCAGAATTTAGAAGTTTTACAACGTAGATATGATATGCGTGTGATGTATTTGGTGATTGGGCGATTGGAAGGATTGATTGATTGTTTTTGAATGCGGAATCATACATCGCTGCTATTTCTTGACGTCTTCTGATCCAGTCTGGAAGCTTTTTCAGCTGGCTTATGCCAAGAGCGCATTGGAAATCCGTGATCCTGTAGTTGTAACCGAGTTCGACCATCTCATAGAACCATGAACCTTTTTTTTCCCGTTGGTGATAATCTGTTGTTATCCCATGCCCGCGGAATGCTCTCATCCTATTTGCAAACTCTTCGTTGTCAGTCAGGATCATTCCGCCTTCCCCGGTAGTTATGTGCTTTACGGGGTGAAAACTAAGGCAAGTCATGTTAGCTAGGGTGCCGACTTTCCTACCTTTGTAGGCCCCCCCGATGGAATGGCAGGCGTCAGAAATCAACAGCAGGCCATGTTCGTTGCATATATTACTTAACTTATCATAGTCGCAAGGCTGTCCAGCATAATCCACCGCCACTACGGCCTTCGTCTTCTTTGTTATCTTTTTCGCGACTTCCGCAGGATCTATTAGGAGGGAGTCGGGCAATACATCTGCGAAAACCGGAGTTCCTCCGCAGTAGAGTATGGCGTTCGATGACGCGGCGAATGTCATTGGGGTTACAATTACCTCGTCTCCAGTCTTGATGCCGGCTGCGAACAGCGCAGAATGGAGAGCGGCTGTGCCGCTCGAGACCGCAACTGCGAATTTCGCACCAGTGAAATCGCAGACAGCCTTCTCGAATTCGGCGATCTTGGGTCCCGTGGTGATGAAGTCGCTCTTAAGGGTCTCGACTACTGCGTCGATGTCCGACTGGTCAATAGATTGTTTGCCGTAGGGAATCATAGTTTAAGTTCGAAAGTGCGAGAGTTCGGAAGTTCGAAAGTTATAATAAGACAGTTTAAGTGTGAAAGTTAAAAACAAAGTTTTAGTTTTTTGAAATTGCGACTTACGCACTTTCGCATTTACGAACTTTCAAACTTCTTCTTAGTTTTTTTTGATATTGATGTAAACAAAGCGAGCAGTTCCTTCGATTCCTTCATTAACTGAATCAATTGCTCGGAGTCATTTTTCTCTAGAATATTACTTTCGCTTATTACTTCGAGCCAATATTCAGTCTCAGATGCTTCTTTCTCAACGATGCCAATCTTGTGTATGAAATCTTTTTTCGACTCAGCTCTGTTTGCCTCTCGGTAATTGGAGCCTATTGCCGTTCCAGCCTTCAGCAACTGAGTTATTATGGCATTTGGGATATTTAAATTACGTAAGTATATGCAGAATTTGACAACGGAAATAGCAAAAGCTTTTGTCCGTTTTTCAAGTACTAATTTGAATTCCCTATTATCCATAATCTTACTTTCTATATACTTAAAACTCCCGCACTTTCGCACTCCCGCACTTTCGCACTTTCGCACTCCCGCACTTTCGCACTTTCGCACTTCTACCTATATTCCGGATGCTCTTTTAGGAATTCATCGACCAATTTTTTGAGGTCTTTTATTGACAGCCATTCGGTGTTTGTATCGCTCTTGTAGGAGAAACCGTCAGGACATATCTTTCCGCCTTTGTCCAAAAGATGTTCTTTTTTGTTCCACCAGACGAAATCTGGTTGTATTACGTAATGATCTCCGAATTCTATAGAATGCCTTGCTTCATCTTCTGGGATCATTAGTTCGTGGAGCTTTTCGCCAGGTCGTATCCCTATGATTTTTATTTCCATGTCAGGTGCGACCGCCTTTGCGACATCGAGAATCTTATAGCTAGGTATTTTAGGAAAAGTCACTGCCTGTAACAGATGAAAGAATGACAAGGTTCTCGATAACCCT
>CAZXAC010000009.1:0-24374 GCA_964638335.1 uncultured Lentisphaera sp.
CTCCTTTGAGCAGGCATTTGAATTGATAACGGAGCGCGGGTTTTCCAACCCGCGAGTATTTTTCTTAGGCGGACCGGAAAGTCCGCCCTCCTTTTTTTCAATTGGCGGGTCAGAAAACCCGCCCTCCTTTGTGTAGAGGCGATATTGACTAACGTCCAAGCGGGCTTTGAGCGGATTTAAAATGATATATTCATGGCATTTTCTCAAATGTCTTTCATTTCTAATCATTCTATCCCAGTAATCTTCTTGCCAAAAAATGCCGGACTTTTTTAAGAACTCATTGATTTTTAAAGCCGTAAATCCTTTCCAAGACTTCACAATTTGTTCGAGCTTGAATGGTTTTATGGTCGTGAAAAGCACATGTACATGATTGGGCATTACCACAAACGATTCTAAAACATATCGGTTGTCATTGAAATGCAGGAAGGAGTCGGCAACAATTTTAGAAATCTGCGGATTTCGCAGTAGACATGAACCTTCTCCCGCATCAAGCCAATCATCTATAGTTTGTGAAAAACGATTATGGAATTCATCTTCCGTTTCATTGTCCCATGGTTCGGGATGAGATTCAAGCCAAGAATTGCGTTCAGACTTCCACTTCAATAGTTTTTCTTTTGCTATCGAATCAGACATCCGCCATGATACAAAATAGTATATGGGACCTTGTTGTCGATGGGGAAGGTGATGTGCGCTTCGTTCAACTGTTTCGAAGGGATTATAGAATTTTATGCAGTTCTCTGATGTTGAAACGTGATTTTCCTCAGTCGCGCGCGGGTTTTCTAACCCGCGAGTATTTTTCTTGGGCGGACCGGAAAGTCCGCCCTCCTTTGAGCACGCATTTGGATTGATAATGGAGCGCGGGTTTTCTAACCCGCGAGTATTTTTCTTAGGCGGACCGGAAAGTCCGCCCTCCTTTGAGCAGGCATTTGAATTGATAATGGAGCGCGGGTTTTCTAACCCGCGAGTATTTTTCTTAGGCGGACCGGAAAGTCCGCCCTCCTTTGAGCAGGCATTTGAATTGATAATGGAGCGCGGGTTTTCTAACCCGCGAGTATTTTTCTTAGGCGGACCGGAAAGTCCGCCCTCATCTATCAGGGGCAATTTGGATACAAAATCCTTGATTTCATCTCTCACTCTTCTATAGCGCTCCAGCGTTTCCTCTTCCGTCTTTGCGGATTTCGCAAGTTTCGGTGGATCTTCGAAGCCTACGTGGACAATTTTTGCATTTCCTGGAAAGAATGGGCAATTCTCATTGGCATGTCCGCATACGGTGATTACATAATCAAAATTTACATCTTTCAATTCATCTATATGCTTTGAGCGGTGTCCAGAAATGTCCACTCCTACCTCCGCCATTACCTTCACGGCATTAGGATTGAGTCCGTGTGTTTCTATCCCTGCGGAATATGCATCTATAACGTCGCCTTTAAGATGCCTACACCAGCCCTCCGCCATCTGACTTCGGCAAGAATTTCCGGTGCATAAAAAAAGTATTTTGAGTTTTTCTCGCATATGATTTTTATTCATTTTTTTGAATAAGACTTACTGTTTTGTCGTTCGCAAATATCGGCAATATCGATTTCGAGTATTTTCTTCATTCGAGCAGCATCTTTCTTTGCCTCTTCACTTTCTGAAAGCGAAGAACAGACCCACTCAAGCGCTTTGCGAATTTCGCGGGAAGCTTTTGATGGAAGTTTGTAATGTTTCCACAGACCTTCTTTTCTGCTTTCGACAAGTCTCGCGTTTTTCATTATTGACATGTGCTTTGAGACGGTTGAAGGGGCGAGCCCTAAAAATTCGATCAGCTGGCACACGCAAAGCTCCTTGTCTTTCAGAGCCAGCAATATTCTGACTCTGTTCGGATCAGAAAGCGCCTTTGCGATGTTCATGAAATCGTGCATTGATTTATCTCCTATAATTCGCCATATAACGAAATAATATAGGCTTGAGTAAATTATTTACAAACAAAAATTAATTTATATATGGCAAAGACCGCTACGGCGTTGTTTTTGGGGTTGGTATCGCTAACGGGGAAATTCATTCAATGCCGATACCTATACCGATTGCGATTACGATTAAGAAATGTTCCGCCATGGTCCAAATGCGAGGGCGGATACCGATGCCGATGCCGATGATTACGCTGATGAAACTAATGAATCCAATGAAACTATATTCTCAGGTTGAACGGGATGTTTGTAGGATAAAAAATATAGATAGGCAATGAACTCAGTATAAATTTGAACTTATGAAAGTCGGTGCGAGATTAAGCTTAAATCTGTGATGTGTATATTATGCAGTCTGGAGCTGCAAATAAAATATGGAGTCTCAAAATGAAAATCATTATTGTAGGGGGAGTTGCGGGAGGAATGTCGTGTGCGGCGAGGGCGAGGCGTCTGGATGAAAATGCTGAAATAATTATTTTGGAAAGGAGTTCTTACGTTTCGTTCGCGAATTGTGGTCTGCCTTATCATATTGGAGGGATTATTGGTGACAGGGATGAGTTGATACTTCATACTCCGGAAAGTCTGGCTGAACTTCTAAATCTCGATGTGAGGATACGGAATGAGGCTGTTTCTATAGATAGGAAGAGAAAGATTGTGAAGGTGAGGAATATGGCTGACGGAGGGGAGTATGAGGAATCTTATGATAAGCTTGTCCTTTCTCCAGGGGCGGTACCTTTAAAGCCACCTCTTCATGGAATAGATAATCCAAAAATATTTTTTCTCAGGAACATTGAGGATATGGATGCGATAAAGTCCGTTGTTGATTCGGGAAAGGTCAAGTCGGCGGTGGTCGTAGGAGGAGGCTACATTGGTGTTGAAATTGCTGAGAACCTGGTTCTGCGTGGCATAGAGGTGGACCTTGTGGAGCTTTTGGATCAGATATTACCGCCCTTTGATTCGGAGATGGTATTTGAATTACAGAAGCATATGGAGTTGAATAAGGTGAGATTGCATCTTTCTTCGGGAGTATCAGGATTCAAAAATAAAGATCGCGGTCTGACTGTGGAAATGAAAAATTCAAAATCTATAGATGCGGACATGGCGATTATTTCCATTGGAGTGAAGCCTGACAGCAGGCTCGCGGCTGATGCCGGGATTGAATTGAATTCACGAGGGGGAATAAGGGTTTCACCTGAAATGCTCACCAGTGATCCGGATATTTTTGCTGTTGGCGATTCGGTGGAAGTCCTAGATGCCGTAGGTGGTATCCCTGCGCAAATTCCGCTTGCGGGGCCTGCAAATAGACAGGGCAGGGTGGCGGCGGATAATATTTTTGGACGTAAAACCTATTACAAAGGGACATTGGGGTCAGCCATTTTAAAAGTGTTTGAAATGAACGGGGCTTGCGTGGGAGCATCTGAGAAGACACTTAAAAAATTGGGAATAAAGTACGAAAAAGTCTATCTGCATCCCTTGAGTCATGCTGAATATTATCCTGGTGCGGAGAGGATGCATCTGAAAGTAATTTTCTCCGTAGGCGACGGCAAGATACTTGGAGCTCAGGCGATAGGTTCTGAGGGCATTGATAAGAGGATTGATGTGCTTGCCACGGCAATGAAGGCCGGTATGACGGTATTTGATCTTGAAGAGCTTGAACTTTGCTACGCGCCACCTTTTGGTTCCGCTAAGGATCCCATAAACATGGCGGGATTCATAGCATCAAACATTATAAGAGGGGATATTAAATGCTGGTATCCTGAGGATTATCCCAGCGAGACAGATGGTTCTATGATAATAGATCTGAGACCTCGGGAAATGTTTATGAAATCGAGGATCCCTGGTGCCGTTAACATCCCTCTCTCGGAACTCAGAATGAGAATCTCAGAAATTCCGTCAGACAAAAATATTTTCCTGTATTGCAGGGTTGGATTCTCCAGTTACCTCGCTTACAGAATAATGGTCCAAAAGGGATTTGGGAAAAACGGAAGAATCCTGAAAACATTGTCGGGCGGTATTACTACTTTCTCATGTTTCCACAATTTGGATACGGCATCATTATGACGCTTTGTTGCGGCGGGCGTTTTTGGCCCAGATATTTTATAAAAATGATTGCGAAAAAATATGAGCAACTGTATGTCGATACACAGTTTTGGATAAAACATAATGCCTGAGTTTGAGAATTGTGGTTAGGCAGGCAAGTCATGCTGCACTGCTTAGTGAGTTGAAAGTCTTAGGACTTTATCCGCTTCGCGGTTGTTTTATGGGATTAAGAGTGTATTCTCTGTGCTGTTAAAGGCTTCGTTTTCGGAGCTGAATTAATAATAAAAAAGTGAGTTTAGTGCAAAAATGACAGAAGGAATTTTTTTTGGACTTGGCATAGCTCCAGGTCTTCTCGATGTGATATCGTCCCTCCGATTTACCGTTCCCACTCCTATCCAGCATAAGGCGATTCCAATTGCGATAGAAGGAAAGGATGTGATAGGTGTGGCGCAAACCGGAACCGGAAAGACATTGGCATTTGGGATTCCTTTGATTCAGAGGCTTGCCGCCGCAGGCAGAGGGAAAGGATTGATTCTTGTGCCTACGCGTGAGCTTGCGATGCAAGTGAATGAGACGATACTGAAACTTGCCCCAATATTCAAAATGCGAAGCGTGGTCTTGATAGGTGGAGAATCCATGAGGAGACAGATAGATGAACTTAGACGGAGACCCTCGATAATAATAGCTACCCCGGGACGTCTCAATGATCATCTTGACAACAATCTTGTCTCCCTTGAAGATGTTAAAATTTTGGTCTTGGATGAAGCTGATCGGATGCTTGATATGGGATTTCTTCCCCAGATCCGGCGTGTATTGAGGACTGTTCCGAAGGAGCGTCAGACGATGCTTTTTTCAGCCACAATGTCGCCGGAAGTCGTACAGATAGCTTCAGCTTATATGAGGCTTCCCGTAAGAACAGAGATCGCTCCGTCAGGGACAGCAGCGGAGCTTGTCTCTCAAGAGCTTTTCATAGTTAAGAGGGAGAACAAGAAACCGCTTTTAAGGGAGATTCTCAAGAAGTATCCCGGTTCGGTATTGCTATTTGTGCGAACGAGAAGGGCAGCCGAACATGTTGCCAAGATTCTAAGGGAGATGAACTACACTGCCGCGGAGATACATTCGGATCGTTCGATGGGGCAGAGGAAGGAGGCCCTGAAGGGTTTTAAAAGCGGCAGATATCGTATTTTGGTTGCAACCGACATTGCTGCGCGCGGGATAGATGTGACCGGAATAGAACTTGTGATAAACTATGATATTCCGGAAGATCCGGAAAACTACGTTCACAGGATTGGCAGGACTGGACGTGCGGGAATGGAAGGTCATGCAATAAGTTTTGCGACTCCGGATCAGTTCGATGATGTAAGGAAGATAGAAAATATATTGAAGGCTCAGATTCCGATATCCAGCCATCCCTCGATATCGGAAGAAAAGTTCCTCCCCACGTTTAAAGCTTCTAAAGTGAAATCATTCCTGCCGCCAGGATTTCGACGTTCAAGAATTCCTAGGGGATGGAAGCGATAAGGGCTGAATTGATAGAAGCGGGTAATTTTTTATTTCAGCCTGATCTGTATTCCGCATACGCTTAGATAGGCTTCGTCGGCAATTCCAGCTATTTTTTGATTGGTGAATCCGGCGGCATCGCGAAATTTGCGAGACAGCTTGTCAGCCGGAACTATTCCCAAGCCGACTTCGTTGGTAACAAAAATTATTTTAGGGATTTTGAGCGATTTTATTTTATCTGTTAGATCCGCGACTTCTTTTTGCCAGTTTTTCCCTTCCAGCATAAGGTTTGAAATCCAAATTGTAAGACAGTCCACAACTACAAAGTCAGCTTTATTTTCCGAGCATTTTTTCAAGGCTTCAAGGAGATTAAATCTCTCTTCCACGGTTGTCCATTTTTTGCCCCTCTCGCGTTGATGCTTTTGGATTCTTTCCTTCATTTCGTTGTCGCCTGCCCATCCAGTTGCCACGAAATGAGGCCTTTTCGCGAGTTTCGCAAGAGATAGGGAGAAAGAGCTTTTTCCGCTTCTTGTTCCGCCGGTGACCAGTACGATGTTATTTCGCACTTTTTTCATTGGCGTTGGCTCAGTTTGTCCTGCGTAGTATGGTGCTGGCCCAAGAGAGTCCGACTCCGAACCCGCTTACGAGTATGTTTTTTGCCGAACCCTTGAGTTCCTGTTCGAGGATTATGGGGATTGACGAAGATACAGTATTACCGAAATTTGTAGCATTGTATATTACTTTCTCCGACGGAATCTCGAGTTTTTTTGCGAGGGTGTCTACGATTATCTTGCTTCCCTGATGGAAAACGAACAGATCTATCTTTTCCTTAGGTATGTTGTTTTTTTCCATAAGTCTTCTTATATCTTCAGGTACGACTTTTGCCGTGAAGTTGAATACGGCCCTTCCGTTCATGTATAGTTTGCCGTTCCTGCATATCAAATCATCATAATGCTGACCTGTCGTTCCGAAAGAAAACTTCATGGGAGTGAACACTGGAGATTCGGAAAGCAGTGTAACTGCGGCGGCGTCTCCGAACAGAAGCGAGGTGTTCTTATCCTCAGGATCTATTATCTTCGAATATGGATCCGACGTGAAAAGCAGAGCCTTCTTCATGTCATTTTGTTTCATGAAGGACTTGAGCACCGAAAGTGCGTACACGAATCCGGAACATCCGAGGGATATGTCAAAAGCGGCGCATGAACTTTTCATGCCGAGCATTCCATGAACCATTGCGGAGCAATGTGGTATATTGTAGTCCGGATTCTGGGTTACAACAACTAATGCGTCTATATCTTCAGGTTGGATGTTTTGTTTCGCCAACAGATTTGTGTAGGCTTTTGCGCAAAGATCCGCGGTACCCTCTTCGGGTGCCCTGATGGAAACCTTTCTTACGCCTATCTTTTCCTCTATAAATTCATCGGATATGGAAAATTTCTCTTTCCTGTCGTAATTGGATATTCTGTCCGATGGTATGTAAGACGCGATATTTTCTATTCCGATCATCCGATTCGCCTATTAGAATTTCAGCACAAAACTATTAATATATTCATCCTGACTTCGAAATACAATCAAAACCTGTATAAGTTTCGAGATTTATCTCGATTCCAGAAGGTCTGACAAGTCTTGTGTTTTTTGACTTTCGATATTTCTTACTTTACGGTTATCTCAAATTTTTTGTCTTCGGTCACTTCAATTTTTTTGACGGCTGGAACTATCTTGTCAAGTTTTCCGCCTGAAAGGGCTGGTATGAACTTTTCGATAATTTTATCTTCTACAAATTTTATTGGCATTTTCCCCATTTTGCATTCGGATACCTTAAAAGAGACCATGCCCGTTTCGCCTTCGGCAGGATTTACCAGAATTCCTTTAAGTTCGAATTTTGTCGGGACCTTTCCCCCAAGCTTTGATGAGAGCAGGATGTGCACAAACCCTTGGGGATCTATTCCAAATGAAATCTTTTCGAAGGCGTATGCCGCTCCTGTTTCCCCCTCGGTCTTTGCCAGAAAAGTGTCATTGTACGCGAATGTCGCTTCAGCAGGAGAAAATACAAACTTGTTGTCGCCCATTTCCTCTTCCACGCGGTTTATGAGATTTTTTATCTTCGTTTTAGCGGCTTCCTGATCTGAACTGCTGGGCTCCTGATAAAGAGAAGCATCAACTGGCATGAACATTGCGGCAATTATTCCGACAATTCCGACAAATATTAGAAGGCCTAAAAGATTTCTCAAAAGCCCTATGAAGTTGAAACCGGTGGCTTTATCGGCAACTTTCGGTCTTACGCTGTCAATGTTGAGTTTTTCCCCGCAGTTCCTGCAGAATATAGAACCTAGTTGATTTTCAAAACTGCATTTCGGACATTTGATTAACATATTTATTGTCTCCTTATGATTATTTATTTTTTATCAGTGGATTTGCTTGTGCTGCATTTTGACGGAGATTCCTTGGCAGTTGACGAAGAAGCGGTCCTTGCTTCGGAGGAATGGCCGGATTTCCTCTTGTAGTCGGTCTCATAAAAACCGCTACCCTTGAATATTATCCCAGCGCCAGAGCCTATCAATCTTTTTACTGAGCCTTTCTTGCAACAGATGCACTTGGAAAGAGGCTTGTCGCTCATCTTCTGAAAGCATTCAAAAATCTCTCCGCATTTTGCGCATTCGTACTGATACGTGGGCATTTAGTATGCTCCTTTGGCTGTAAAAATTAAACGGGGGGGGAATATATTGAGTTTTTTTCAAAATTCAAGTCAAAAATAAGAGAATGATTCGCCTTCGTAATTTTGATATCTGCGGTTGGCCCTTCGTAGATCTGGAGATAAAACGATTTTCCCTCCTCCGTCCGGAAGGTCCAGAGCGAAAGAAGGAACAGATATGGATGACATACTGCGCCTTAGCTCCCGGACTATCTCCAGCGCCTTGTCAACACCGGTTGCGAAATGCGCATTTCCCTCCGCTGGGTCCACGTGGAAGAGGTAATGAGGTATAGCCTTCAGAGATACGAGATTGCGAAACAGTTCCGATAGTATTTCCGGATTGTCATTTATGCCCTTCAGCAGCACAGTTTGATTTAGAACTGGTATTCCGGAATCAGACAGCCCTCTTATGGCTTCCTTAGTTGCTTTAGACAATTCCGCGGGATGATTGAAGTGAGACATGAACCATATCTTTTTAGAGCTGTGTTTTAGGGCCCTTACAAATCTGGCGTTGACGCGTGATGGCTCCGCAGACAAAGCTCTTGTGGCAATTCTTATCACGTTTACATGAGGAATCCTGTCAATTTTGGATAGCATTCTGAATATTTTCTCGTCTGGCATAGTTAGCGGATCTCCACCGGAAAGAATGAGCTCCCTTATGCGTATATCATTGCTGACGTATTTTTCGATTTTCTCAAATTCAGTCTCAGATATTTTCCAGGTGGGGCAGTTATTCTTCCAGATTCTCTTCCTGAAGCAGAAACGGCAATGTATGAAACATTTATTTGTGCAAAGGATGAGAGCCCTGTCTTTATATCTGTGGATAAGTTTTGGGAGCGGAGAAAACTGTTTTTCGTTGAGCGGATCCTCCACGAATTTTCTGTTATAAATGCGTTCTGATTCTGATGGAATGACCTGCTTGAGTATCGGATCCTTTTTCGGATCGTCTGAAACGGCGAGGGAAAGGAAATGCTTTGTTGAAAGGAACGGATGCTTGACGGAGTTCGCTTTAGCTATCTTGATTTTAACTGAAAATAGTTCAGAATCTAAGGTGGGGTTATTTGAACTTTTTCTCATCTTCTTTATTTGTGTTTGTGCGCGTAGTTTATGGATTTTTTCCTTTACAATACTAGGCTCTAGGCCTGGGAAACCTCTTCTATTTTTTTTGCGATTTTTTCTGGGGTCATATCGTGCGCGGAGCGGATTTTTGAAGGATTTCCATGTTCAATCACAGCGTCCTCCCAGCCGAACGGAATAAATCTGGCATTTGAATTTTCTGGCAGGGCTTCCCTTATTGCTGAGGCAAGCCCCCCTGTTATGGAGTTGTCCTCTATGCTCGCCATCATTTTTTTATTCCCCTCCGAAGCCAGAAGGACATTGTCGAAAGGTTTTATGAAGCGGGTATTTATGACGCTTGACTTTATGCCTTTCTTTTCGAGCAGTTCTGCGACTTTCATCGCTGTCAAAGATTCCCTGCCGCTGGCCCATATGGAAAGATCTTTTCCCTCGCGCAAAAATTGTGCTTTGCCCCATACAATTTGGTCGGATGTCTCGAAATCTCCGGCATCTCCTCGTGGATAGCGGATTACGCAAGGAGTTCTTTTTTCATAAGCGGCACACATCATCATGCGAAGTTCGCAAGAATCCTTTGGGCAAAGTATTGATAGCCCGGGAACAGTTCTCAGGAACGAGAGGTCATATATCCCGTGATGAGTGGGACCATCTTCAACGATTCCCGCCCTGTCGGCGCAAATTATGACTGGGAGATTCTGTAGGCATATGTCGTGGTACACATAGTCGAGCGAGCGTTGCAGGAAAGTGGCATATAAAGCCAAAAATGGGACTAGTCCGCTTTTTGCCATTCCCGCGGCGAATATTGTGGCATGCTCCTCGGCTATCCCTACATCAAAAAATCTACTTGGGAAATCCTTCGCAAAGTTTTCCAGACCTGTTCCACTTTTCATTGCGGCTGTTATAGCGACGATATCGTCGTTTTTAGAGGCCATTTTTGAAAGTTGATCTCCAAATGCGCTGGAGAAAGTATTTTCCGTGCCTCCCTTTATTTTCTCGCCGGTGTCGGGATTGAAAGGGGAAAGTCCGTGGAATTTTTCCGGTTTTTTCTCGGCGTGGGAGTAACCCCTGCCTTTTTCGCTTATCAAATGCACTATTACTGGAGTTTCAAAGTTTTTTACGGCATTGAAGGTACGGATCATCTCTTCGATGTCATGTCCGTCTATTGGGCCTATATATCTGATTCCGAGCTCTTCAAAGAACACTCCTGGTACGATCACGCTCTTTATGGCTTCTTCCAATCTTCCTATTCCTTTTACTATTCCTCTTCCCAATCCAGGGATTTTCATTACAGCGTTTCTTGCAAGTGCCTTCAGACGGTTATATCCCTGGGTTGAGATAAGTCTGTTTAATGATTTTGATATTGCTCCCACATTTGAAGATATTGACATTTTATTGTCGTTAAGCACAATTATGAGGTTGTTTGTCGTAGAGGCGACGCTGTTCAAAGCTTCCAAGCTGCTTCCGCATGTAAGCGAGCCGTCGCCAATCAGGGCGATTATTTTTTCGCTTCCTTTTTTCATGTCTCTGGCGGCGGCGAAGCCAAGCGCTGCGGAAATAGCTGTGCCTGCATGTCCGGATATGAAACAATCATGTTCAGATTCGCTGTCCGAAGGGAATCCTGAACAGCCTCCATATTGCCGTAGGGTTTTGAAAAATTCCCTGCGTCCGCTTATTATCTTGTGGGCGTAAGTTTGATGTCCGACGTCCCAGACAATCTTGTCGCTGGGTGAATCAAAAACGCGATGAATGGCGATAGTCATTTCCACAGATCCAAGATTTGGCGCAAGATGTCCTCCGTTCTCTGAAACCACGTCAATTATAAGATCCCTTATCTCTTCGGCAAGTTTTTCGAGTTGTCCTATTGGAAGAGATTTCAAATCCGTAGGAGAATTTATTCTATCCAAAATTTTTTCGTTCATCTTGCGTTTCCCATGTTCAATTCAACGAAGTGACGTTTTGAAATTTGGTTCGGGATATTTCTGCGGGCTCTGACTTTTTTTTGCGGGCTCATCAATTTCTGGAGGGGTTTTCATACACCAGATATCACCAGCGAGGTGTTTGTCCCACCGAAGCCGAAACTATTATTTAGCACATGTTTCAGACCCGCCTTGTCTATTCTGCTTGTAGCGAATTTCGCCCATTTGAATTCATCGTCAGGCTCCTCCAGATTCAGCGAAGGAGATATGAAATCCTTTTCTATCATTATCGAGCAGAATATTGTTTCCACTGCTCCGGAGGCTCCGATCATGTGTCCTGTCATAGATTTTGTGCTGTTTATCGCGATGTTGCCGGAATATTCTCCGAAGACCTTCCTTATGGCTGATATCTCTGATGCGTCCCCGGTAGGCGTGCTAGTGCCGTGTGTGTTTATGTAAGAAATATCCTCCTTGGAAATTCCCGCCGATTCTATAGCCATCATCATTACTTCAGAGCTTGCCGATGAATCTGGTACCACCATGTCTGTTCCGTTGCTGTTTGCGGAGAAGCCGCTTATGTATGACACTGGTTTTGCATTTCTTTCTTTAAGGGATTTTTCGCTTTCGAGTATAAGTATTCCGGCTCCCGAAGCTATCACGAAACCGTCCCTGTTTTTGTCGAAAGGTCTGCTTGCCGATTGTGGTTTATCGTTGTATTTCCGTGATGTCGCTCTCATTGCGTCGAAGCCGAGAGCCTGAGGCCAGTTCAACTCTTCCGTGCCGCCGGCTATGACTATATCGTATTCTCCGGATTGTATGAGTCTTGAGCCCACTATTATCGAATGTGAGCCGCTGGCGCAGGCAGAACTTATGTCGTAACTTTCCCCCTTTAGACCGAGTACCAGGGATAAGTTTGCCACCGCTGAAGACGGCATCACTTTTGGCACAGCGAAAGGAGATACTCTTTTCACTTTTTTCGTTTCATGGAATATTCTGGCGCTGTCGTAAATTTGGATGTGGGCGCTTCCCGCACACCCTACGACTACCGCGATTCTTTTGCCTCTTACTTGTTCAGGCTTAAGACCAGCTTCACTAAGAGCTTCGTACGTGGCGGCTAGAGCCATTACGGCATTTGGTGGCATGAAGCGGATATTTTTGGAATCAAGCAGGGGGCATTGTGGTTTTTCATCAGACAATCCCGCGACTTGGCTTTCGAGTCCCAGTTCTCTCCATTCTGGGACAAACCTTATCCCTGATTTGCCTTCTTTGAGAGCCTTTTCATTTTCCAGCAGTCCGTTCCCGAGGGGAGTGATTAAGCCTCTGCCGCTGATAGCTGTTTTTGCCATATGTGGAACCGTTTTGGTGAAGAATTAGAGATATTTTACTTGGAAGCCATCTTGGGTTCTAGGTATTCAACGCAACTTGACAAGGTGGCGAGTCTCGGATAGTCTCCTTCCGGGATCTCTATACCGTATCTCTTTCTTATCTCCATGACAATGTCTAGGAAGTCCATTGAATCGAGCTCCAGTTGGTCGCGCAGTTTGGCGTTTGGATCAACCGATGAGCAATCTCCTTCCGGAAGGATTTCGTTAATGATATCCTTTATGGCTTGCGATATCTGATCGCGGGTCATAGCTTCTCCTGATTGGAATGCTTTTAACTTTTAAGAAATAAACGGAGAGGTAATATACGTCCGTCCCTTCAATCTTCAAATCTTTTTATTATGAGGGAGGAATTTATGCCGAGCATTCCGAAGGAATTATTGAGGATAAATCTTATTTTTTGGGGTTCCAAAACGGTTTTTTCTTTGGAGAGCAGACCTGGCATGTCGCATTCGGGGTCGAGTTGGTCGATGTTGTGACAGGGGTGTATTATGCCGTCCTGGAACGATGGTATGTTTCCGGCAAGTTCCAACGCGCCGGCGGCGCCCATGGCGTGGCCTATAAAGCCTTTGGTATTGTTGATGAAAGGATATTTCCCGGAGGAGGCAAAAACTTTCCTGATAGCTTCACACTCTTGAATATCTCCGGCCTTTGTGGCGGTGGCGTGTGTGTTGAGAATGTTTACATCTTTTGCGTCGATCCCGGCATGGCTTATCGCGTTCGCCATACATTCGGCCTGGCGTTCGGGATTTGGTAGTACATAACTCGTCCCGTCAGAATTAGTTGACCATCCTGCGATTTCCGCATATATCCTGGCATTGCGTTTTTTCGCATCCTCAAGCCTTTCTAAAATGTATAAAGCCCCGCCCTCGGACACCACGATTCCGTTTCTGTCTAGATCAAAAGGCCGGCTCGCCTTATTTGGGTTTTCGTGATATGCGAGCGCGTTCTGGCTTTTGAAACTGGCGAATATGCCGAAAGTATGTATGCTTTCCGACACTCCTCCGGCTATGGCGATGTCGGTTTCTCCAAGCATAAGCTGTTGAGCCCCTTGAATTATTCCTAGATTTCCTGCCGCGCAAGCCCCACCGATGCAGTAATGAGGTCCGGTTATACCCATATTTACGGTAACTTCTCCGGCGGGATTGTTAGCCACTGTCCTAGGATTATGATAGTGGTTCCAGAATTTTACATCGTAATTATAGTTTGAGATATTAGCTATTTCGTTTTCAGTTTCAACATTCCCGTGTTCAGTTATTCCAATGTAAATTCCTATTCTTGAACGGTTTGAGTCGTTTATTGAAATTCCGGCATCGGCCACCGCCTCTCTCGCGCAATATACCGATACAGATCCGGCCCTTGTCCCAGCCCGGACTTCCTTCTTATTTTGATATTTTAAGGGATTATAGGAACAGACTCCGGCTATTACTTTGCCGATGTATCTCAGATCGATATTTTGAAACCTGACTTCTCCCGCAAGGATATTTTTGCGAAATTCGCAAAGGTCGTTCCCGTTGGGTGAGGTCAAACCTATTCCAGTTATTACAATCCTGTCCCTTTTTATCATGAGTAAAATGTCCTGAATTTGAAGCGGAATTTAAAATATTCGATCCTCAAACGGAAACATCCGCAAGCAGGAGCTTTAAAAACCTATGGCTGAAAATAGCGCATAAAAGGGGAAAAACAAAGAGAGGAAAATCATTTGAGGAAAAAAAGGGTTGATTTTTGGAACTCAGCCGCTTCTTGGCCAAGCCGATTTCATGCCGTATCGCAAATAAAATTCAGCGTGTTTGATATTTTCTCCTCGGTTGAATTCCGGTTCCGACATGCTAAATTCATCCCCGAAATCAAGGTAATTGGAAATACAATAAATCCGCAGGTGAAAAGAATGGATGCGAAGGAGATAAAGTCAATAGTTTCAAAAATGCTCGATAACGGGGCAGGGCTTTCGGAGATACAGAGAAAATTGTCTGACGAACACCAAGTAAGAATGACCTTCCTCGATCTCAAATTGATAGTTTCGGAAATAAAGGATGCCGCACAGACTCTGGACAGAAACAGCGGTAAATCTGAACAAAAAGAAGCCGTTGTTTCTCAAGTTCAAGAAGGAAACGACGAATCTGCCGATGGAACGGTGGAGACGGAGATAATGGATGAAGGAGCCACCGTGGTTGAGCTAGACAAGCTCCTCAAGCCGGGAACTGCTCTGTCAGGAAACGTGAAATTTGCGTCTGGCGCGAAAGCTGATTGGGCGATAGACAATTACGGCAGATTTACGCTATCAAACGCAACTGGCAAGCCGACGTCGGAGGATATTGCCCTGTTCCAAGCTGAATTAAGGAAGAAAATCGGAGGCTGAAAATGATAATCGTCACAGGCGGTGCAGGATTCATAGGCAGTGCCTTAGTATGGAAGTTAAACAGCATGGGAGCTGAGGACATATTTATCGTGGATCATCTCGGCAAGTCCGAAAAGTGGAAGAATTTGAGATCTCTTAAATTTTCTGATTACGCCGAGAAAGACAAATTTCGCGAGATGATAACCTGTGATAAAATGACCGGGAAAAAAATTGAAACGGTCTTTCATCTGGGAGCATGTTCTTCCACCACTGAAACCGACGCCTCGTATCTGATGGACAACAACTATGAATACAGCAAGGAGCTTGCGGTGTTTTGCTCAAAGCGTCGGATAAGATTCATTTACGCCTCAAGTGCCGCGACTTACGGTGACGGTTCAAACGGTTGGAGCGACGATGAAAAATCACTTGCTGGACTGCAGCCTCTAAACATGTACGGATACTCGAAGCATGCTTTTGATCTTTGGATGAGGAGGAATGGATTACTGAAGACCTGTGCCGGGCTTAAATTTACCAACGTGTTCGGGCCGAATGAGTGGCATAAGGGAGACATGAGGAGCTTGGTATGCAAAGCTTTTGACCAGATATTGGCCACCGGCGTTCTTAAGCTTTTCAAATCCCATAAAAAGGAATTTAGGGACGGAGAACAAAAAAGGGATTTCCTTTATGTGAAAGATGCCGTGGAAATGTGTGTTCACGCAAAAGAAAAGAGAATCAACGGAATATACAATATTGGAAGCGGAAGGGCGGAGACATGGAACAGCCTTGCGGATGCGATATTCGCGGCGCTGGGTAAAAAGAACAATATAAAATACATTGATATGCCAGAAGAAATACGACAGAAATACCAGTATTACTCCTGTGCAGAGATGAAAAAACTCGCCTCCGCTGGATACCGCAGACCAGCAACACCGCTAAAGGATGCGGTGAAGGAATACGTAACAAAACATCTCATCGGAGAAAAGCATCTCGGAGAATAATAATTTTTTCGAAATGAAAAGCCTTAGAGACATTTCCAGCATCGGCGAAGCCGACCTCGATGGCATAGCTGAGCTCGATGCCGGAGGATTCCTTCTAGCTCCATGCGAACCAATCGAGAAATACAAGGAGAGAATCTCCTCCATCATGTCCAATATAGATGAAATGAATGAAGTTTTGCGAAAATCGCATTCATACGATTTGGAAGGGATATGTATATTGAAAGAGCAAGATAGGATCCCTGATGAGATAATGAAAGAGGCTTCTAAAATAACAAATGAGCAATACGCCTTTGAAATGGTTTGGGCCCCGGGATTTTTCATGTCTGGCGCTGGGCTCGGACCTCTATGGGGAGGTTGCGCCATACTTATTCCAGAATCTTGCATGTCAATTTTTTTAATTCGTTCGTCTTTTAAGAAAAAACTCAAATGGCTTTTTTACAGAAGAGACGAACTGCTTTCTCACGAGATATGCCACAGCGCCAGAATGCCAATAGGAGACAGGCGGTTCGATGAAAATTTCGCATACAAGCCTTCTCCGAGTTGGCTCAGAAGAAGCTTCGGAAGCTGTTTCAGGCATGAGATTGATGCGGTGCTTTTCGTTGCTCCAGTTTTTCTATTGCTTGCAATACAGATTCTCAAGACATTCACAAGCCTTGGGATTCCAATAATTCCGTTTTGGATCCTTGCGTTAGCATATCCTTTATTCTTGTTTTTGCGGAATCATCTAACAACATTGACCCTAAAAAAGGCATCCAAAATTTTGTTGAAGGCTGGTTTCAAAGATCCGTATTCAATCTTGTTTAGATGCACAGGCGCGGAAATAGTGGAAATTGCGAATTTCGCAAAATCCCCTGAAAGGCTTATGGACTGGATTAAAAGCAGGAAAGAATCTGAATTAAGATGGAAAATAATATTGCATAGATTTGGCCGTAAGGCCGAGGAGATCCAATGAATACTGCGCCAAGAGATGTCCTGGTAAAATTTCTCGACGGACTTTTGTCGATCAACGCAATACCATCAGACGCTTCTAACAATGGACTTCAGATTGAAGGTGCCGACAAGGTGTCGAAAATAATATTTGGTGTTGACGCATGCATGGGACTCTTTAGATATGCGGAGAGAGTGAAGGCGCAGTTCGTGTTCGTGCATCACGGATTGAGCTGGGGCGATGAGCTCAAGAGAATACAGGGAATCAATGCGAATAGGCTGTCGATTCTTTTCAAAAACGGAATGTCGGTTTATGCCGCGCATCTTCCTTTGGACTGTCATCCGCAAATCAGCCATAATGTTCTTATTGCCGATTCCTTGAAACTTAACGAAAAGTCTGTTTTTGCGAAATACGCTGGAGCCGATATCGGCGTAAGAGGGATTCTGCCCGTTCCAGTTACGGCATCTGAAATTTCAAAACAACTAAACAGGACACTGAAAACCAAATCTAAAATTTACGGAGATTCCAAGCGCGAAATTCGCAAAGTCGCGATAATTGCCGGAAGTGCTGGCACAAATTCGATAATAGAGTCGGCAAGACAAAAGATAGACTGTTTTATAACCGGAGAGATAAATCATACCGCTTACCACGTCATAGAGGAATGTGGCGTAACAGTTATAAGCGCTGGACACTACGCGACAGAGACTCCCGGAGTAATCGCGGTGATGAAAAAAGTCTCAGAAAATTTTGGCCTCAAATGCGAATTCCTTAGCATTCCGACGGGCATGTGACGTTGCGTATATAAGGAACTTTAAATATTATTATCTTTGGAATTTTGTTTGAAACTGAACATAATTTTCTCAGTTTTCCCAACCTGAAAATATTAAAAGATAAATCATTAACCTGTGCGGGTTAGATACCGGCACATTCTTTCTCCTCTTAGAAGACTGAACCTTGTTCCGCTCTGATAATTTTTGAATTATTGTCATATAGAGGACTACTTTAGGCGGATAAGATATTGATAGGGTTATCTTGGTGGCGTAGTGTTTGGGCATTGCGGCAATAATTGTTTTGTGAAAGGGTCAGAGTTTTTGGATTTAAATAACAAATACACGGTCTGAAAGGGGGGTTGCTATGAAGATTTTAGTTACGTTTCTGATGTGCGTATTTTTTTCGGTGGTTTCGTATGGGCTTGAGCCCACGCTTAAGGACGTTAAGTACGGGGATTACGATAGAAATGTATTAAATTTCTGGAAAGCTACTTCAAAAAATGGAGCTCCAACTCCGGTTATCATGATAATTCACGGGGGCGGGTGGATAAGTGGGGCAAAAGTGGAAACTCTTGCGGACAATAATCCTTACATTGCCGCAGGAATATCGGTGGTTTCGATAAACTACAGATTTGTCACTACTGATATTCTGCCGGCTCCAGTACATGATGCCGCGAGGGCACTGCAGTTTGTAAGATACATGTCTGAAGAATGGGATATAGATAAGAACAGGATCGCTCTGAACGGGACTTCAGCAGGAGCATGCTCATCCCTTTGGCTTGCCCTGCATGATGACATGGCGGATCCAGAAAGTGAGGATCCGGTTTTGAGAGAGTCAACGAAACCAACCTGTGTTGCGGCAGTAAACGGACAGACGTATTTTGATCCTGAATGGATAAAGGCCAACATTGGATGGAATGCCAACAGACACCGCATGGCATACCTCTCATTTGGCTCTCCGAGTGCACTTGATATGTTAAATAACAATGAGAATTACCAGGATCTTATATACGAATTTTCTCCGATATCGCACGTTGATGCGGATGATCCTCCGGTATATCTCCAATACGGATCAGATTTAACTGTTCCCGCTCCTACAATTAATGCTGGGATACATCATGGAATATTTGGAATCGAGCTCAAGAAGCGGGCAGATATCGCAGGAATGGAATGCTATCTCAACATTACCAATTATAGCCAGTCAATATATCCATCGGCCCTGAAGTTCATAAAAGTTATGCTCAGTCGCTGAAATTTACTATTGTTGGCAATACCCCCAATTTTAAAAAGGGAATAAGTCGAATCATTTAGTGATATTGCGGCACTCTGCTCAAAAATAGAGTTTTTGGGGACGAGAAGACTTGTCAATTTCAGAAGTCCACCGCTTGGGATTTTTGGTCGAATATGACTTCCATCCGGATCAGTTTGCTTCCGTCGCTGCTGGATCCCCATTGTTTGAAAGTTGACTTTGTCCCATCGACATTACTGTAGTCTGTAAATGTTTCCACTTTCCCGGACCAGATCTTGCAGTCCTGAAGTCTCCATGTCCGAATTGTTCCCTCATTCTGTAGCGGAACATTTGACACTGAGAATGAGAATTTTTCGGTCTTTTTGCTTTCTGTCGCATTAATTGAGGTTTCGGTGCCCTCCACCACGAGGGACTGCAGAGTCTTGAGGTCGTTTGAGACAGTTCCTGACAGAGAGAAAGAAATCTGGCATTTTCTGTTTTCGTCATATGAATATGATCCTATTGCTGAGAAGGCTCCGCCGGACCATTGCAGATAACAATTTTTTGCGCGGGCAGTGGATACGTGGCGGCCAAATTCCCCAGATTCAAAGAACTTATTTTTAGGATCTTCATCTGTGTAATGCCCGTCGCTTATACGAATCGTGAAGGCAATCGCGTTCATCTTTTGTGCCCTTTGCAATTCAGGTGATTCGGGCTCAAACGGTTTTGTGTTTTGCTGCGATGGGCTGTATTCGGGAAAATACTGAGGTTCAGGTCTTGAAGGTTTTTGTTTTTCCTCCGGAATCCATTTTCCCTCATCGGTCTTGGGTTTGGTTTTTTCAAGCGCCTCTCTTCGACGTTTTTGGTTGAAAGCTTCTGTTTCAACCCAATCCTTGAGAGTTGTCGTATCATCGGTAAGCTCGAAGCTGTTATAGCCCTGCTTTTTCATCTCGGAAACCCATTGGTCATATTCGATTCCGTTCCATTTGTCATTTGGTTGAAAGCCCGCGAAAGTGCTTTCCGTTCTGCCGTATTGCCATATGTCAAAAAGATAGATCTTTCCATTGTCGGCGACGGCCATAGCTCCGTGATTTATATTTACCGGATCAGAATATGAAGAAGGGGAAAATGTGTTCTTTGTACACATTATATCCTTAGGTGCGTACCTTATTCCAGCTCCGTTGAAAGCCTGTCTTAGAGTGTCTGCCACCCAGCCGCAAGCTCCACGGTCGCGGTTCTGCCAGCCATCGGATACCGCAGTTCCGACGCGAGAAGAATAGCTTGTGTTGGGGCTGATATTTTCTGCCGCCATTTTTTTTGCAAGCTGACTTGCGACCCAGCGAGCCTTATCGATTTCGGGTCCATTTTTTATATTTTCTGGGGCGGAGAGCATTATTCTTTCTCCAAAGACTTTCCATTGGGTTTCTTGAGTGGGAGTTGTAGCCGTGCTTATGATTTTTTTTGCCGGGTTCAGAATTTTAAGAGCCCTTTCTCCGAAGGAATCCGATTGTCCCACTCCTTGATAGGGATAGGTTAATATCAATATAGCGAACACAACCGTGGAAAGAACTGACTTGTTCAGGCGAGTTTTCATATTAGATCCTGGGTTTATCCCATACATTAGGTCAAAATCTGCAATTTGAAATTGTGATTATGCCAAAAATCAGGAAAGGGGAGAGAAGATGAGAGGCTTTCCATTGATCGGATCCGGACAGGATTCTATCCTTATTCCATATACAGGTTCGAGAATTTCCGGTCTCAATATTTCTGCTGGCGTTCCTGAACAGCGTATTTCGCCTTTGTGTATCAGGTGAAGATTGTCGCAAAATCTCGCTGCAAGATTCAGATCATGAAGCACAATCCCGACGGCAAGTTTCTTTTCTAGACTGAGTTTTCTGATCAGATTCATTATTTGATTCTGGTGAGATAAATCGAGATGATTTGTGGGTTCGTCGAGAAGCAACAGGGACGGTTCCTGTACGAGGGCCCTTGCGATATGGACAAGCTGTCTTTCTCCCCCGCTAAGTTCGTTGAGATTCCTTTTTGCAAATGCGCAGGCTCCCGTCAGTTCGAGCATTTTTTCCGCCATTGAAATATCCCCAGCAGAATCCGAGAAGCGAATCCCCATCCTGTGTGGTATTCTCCCCAGCAGAACGTATTCAGTCACATTCATTTCAAACGGCGAACTGGAATCCTGCATCACAAAGGCCATTTTTAGGGCAATTTGCCTTCTCGACATCTTTGAAATAGGAATTTCTTCTACTAAAACCGAACCTGATTTCAAGGAAAGATTTCCGCTGATGGCTCGCAATATTGTTGTTTTTCCTGAACCATTGGGACCTATTATTCCACATACGGATCCTCTGCATATGCGCATGGAGACATTTTTTACCACGAAACCTCCGTGGTATCCGCAATTCAAATTTTCCAATTTTACGTATGAGGTCTCAGGCATTTTTCTTCTTTTCCTTGCTTATCAGAGCCCAGATAAAAAGCGTTCCGCCGATTAATCCGGTTATTACTCCTACCGGTAATTCCCTAGGGGAAATTATTGTTCTGGATATCATGTCGCAGATTGCCAAAAACGCCGCGCCTGCAAGATATGAGCCTAGTAGCAAATAGCGATGGCTGTTGCCGAGCACCTTTCTTGATACCATCGGAATTGCAAGTCCGACGAAGCCGATTATTCCACTCAAAGAGACTGCGACTGCCGTCAGGATTGCGGCGATTATGAAAAATCTGAATTGCGCTCTTGGAACGTCTATCCCGAGATGGGAGGCTTGTTCTTCTCCAAGAAGAAGCGCATCGAGTTCATGGAAAAAGAGCAGTGCTGCGCATAGGCAAATAAATGACAGCAGGAGCGCTGATGCGGAAAGTTTTATTGTCGAATGGTCTAGAGCTCCCATAAGCCAGAAAAGTATTCCATGGGCGTCTTCCGCCTTCGAAAAAGCGAGGACAAGCATTATCAGTGACGAAAATACGAAGCTTATCATTATTCCTGAAAGCAGAAGTGTATTTATGTTGTTTATCCTTCCGCGCAGATTAAGCAGATAAAGGAACGATATCACCGCCGCCGCACCGATAAAGCCGGCGGCATATACCGAGAAAGGTCCTACAATTCCTGCCAGACCCGTGCTGACGGTGATGCATACCGCAAAAGATGCTCCACCGGATATTCCTATAGTGTATGGTTCCACAAGTGGATTCCTAAATATTGCCTGCAGAAGGACTCCGGCAAGTGACAGCGCCCCGCCTACAGCGAGAGCGAGGAGCAATCTTGGAAATCTCATTCCCCAGAAGACATTTTTCTCCGCTTCGCTTCCGTTTCCGGATAATATTTCTAAAAATCTGTCAAGCGGGATATGATATGCTCCGTTGAGCAGAGAAAATATGGAAGCTCCAATTAGAATAAGCAAAATCGCGGATAATGTAAATATTCGCTTGTTCATTTTTTCTCTTTATCGGAGCAGTTTTTTTTATCAGATGGATTGAATTGAGATTTTTCCGCAATAGACTCATCTATTGTTTTGGCATGTTCCGGAAAGAGGAGTTTTGCGATTTTCGCGACAGTTTCTGGCAGTTGAACTGGATTAGGGCTGCATATTTCGGATGATTCAAGAGTGAAGATGCTCTTCTTTTTAACCGCTGATATGGAATTGAATCTCATCCAGTCCTTCTCCTCGGCTTCCGTAGCAAAACCCATTGCGGTTAGAATTATCACGTCGGGATTTTCAGCGACAATCATTTCCCTGGAGTAAACGCCGCTGGGACGATCAGCAAGAAGGTTTAATCCGCCAGCGCAATTTATAAAATCTCCAACAAAGGAGTCGTTTCCGGAAAGATACATAGGCTTTGCTCCTACTTGGAACAATATTTTCGGCTTTGGCTGGAATTTTGATGTTAGGGAGCTTATGCGGATTATTTTTTCCTCCGATGCTGATGCGATTTTCGCAGCCTTATCCTTAGTTCCAAGCAATTCTCCTAGTTCCACAAACTGTTTGAAAAGAGTTTTGAAATCCTGAGGAGATTTGAATACTACCGTTTTGATTCCGAAGCTATTCAATTTTTCAACCAGAGCGGGTTTTGTTATTGAGGATGCTATAACAAGATCGGGAGAAAGTGAGACTATTTTTTCAACGTTAATTTCTCGGAGCGACCCTATCTTTTCCTTCTTCTGCGCCTCATCCGGCCTTGTGCAATAAGTCGTGCATGCTACGAGAGCGTCTCCGGCTCCAAGAAGGAATATCTGCTCGGTGGAAGGAGGAGACAGGGATATTATTTTTTTGGGTTGAGACGCAACAGGCTCTTGTCCGTTTAAAATATCGAAAGAGCAAAAAATAAGTATTGTCAGTAATATGCCGATTTTTAATGGAATATTTTTTTTCATATGCGTTTTTTTATGAGAACTTCAATCTTTTTGCTTAATCTACCGAAACCAGAACCATTTTATCTTCGTGTCTTGCTATCCGAAACGATATGGGATGCGAATCCCGCATGCAGACGACTTTGAGTTGTGAATCTGGAAGTCTTTTTACGGAGCAGAGTTCCAGCGACGATGAATTCGTTCCAAAGAGCATTTCCTCGGCATAAAATCTTGACTCTTCGTCAGCATAGGGAGACCATTGTTCCCGGATGGCATCAATTCCATCTCTTTCAATTTCCGAGAGGATTTTCCTTATAAATCTTTCAGCAGTTTTCGCCTCCATGTCGTCAGCTTCATCTTCCGTATTCAATACTGAGACATTTGCGTATCCTGATTTGTCCTTCATAGCGGAATGCAGGACAAATCCGCTGAGCGCGAAAATCGCAACGGCGGCCGCAATTTTCAAAAATGAGAATGCCTTTTGGATTCGAACAGTTTTTATTTCCTCTTCTTCTTTTTCCTTTTGCGTTTTAATGATTCTTGTTTCAGCCTTCTCGTATATTTTTTCCTTTTGCGTTTTTTTACTTTTTGCGTCTTGAAGCGCTTTTTGTTTCTTAGCCTTTTCTATACGGTCTTTCATCGTTCTGATATCATCAATCATTTTAAGGTCTCCTTATTTTTATTCGAGCGGGATATCATCATTCCAAGGATCAAAATAACTATTGTCCTGAGGTCCAAAATTTCCGAGTCTCAATTTCGAGCGGTCTTTGTCGCTGGACCATGCCATGCGTTCCTGGCTCACATGCCCGTCGGTCCAGGCGCAGTTTGCCGAGCCTGCATGGCGGAAATGAAATTTTGAAACATTTGTGGTTGTCGTAGGTTTCTTTGTTTTTAATTTATCTTTTGTGGCGGCGGCGATGGAGTAGGGTAGGTTCAATTGGGTGTCTTCTCTGAGAGAGCCCGAGACAAGGTGTGCGCAATCTCCGAACATTATTGTAAATGAAGGATTCTCTATTTGTTCCGGTTTCAGAGATGAACCGTGATTCCATGTGGAACCGTTATATCCTTCGATATAATGATTGCTCCCGACTCCGAACCAGTTATAACCGTATATGAATGGTTGTCCTTCAGCGGTGAGAAAAGTGCTTGTAGAACATCTGGATATTTTTCCTATATCCTTAGAATATGAGGACAAAGTTCCT
>CAZXAC010000010.1:0-23105 GCA_964638335.1 uncultured Lentisphaera sp.
ACAAGAAGAGCGGTGCTCCGGGCGTATATGCGAAATTCGCAGCCGGAGATAAGACATGGCAGGAATCCCTCGACGCGGTAAAGACGAAAATGAAGGAACTTAACAGCGGATTCAAGAGTCTTGGCTTGGACGTTGTCAAGGCAGACGAATTCATAGAAGAGAGAATAGAAGGAATAAGAAGCTGTCTCAAGGATCTAAATAAATTGCGTTCATTTGGACATTTGCGTCCGTCGGACTTTCTCCCCGCCACAAGAGAGCTTTTAAGCGCCATAGGAGAGGCTCACAGCGCGTATAATTCAGTCTTGATTCTCCAAAGCAAGGGCATTAATGCTGTTTTTGTGGATCTGAGCGGCTGGAGGGAAGAAGAGGTAAAATCTTTCGATGAAGAGATAAAAAGTTCATTCAAGGGAATGGATTTCTCCTCTTGCCTTCCTATCGCCACCGGTTACGTGAAATGCGAAGAAGGCATTATGAATACTTTTGACAGGGGATACAGCGACATAACTTTCAGCAAAGTCGCTGTCTTGACTGAGGCGTATGAAGGTATAATTCATAAGGAATTTCACCTTAGCACCGGAGATCCAAAGCTTATAGGTGTTGACAAGGTAAAAACTATCGGAGATACGAATTTTGATATAGCGGATCAGCTCGCGGATCTTGGCATGGAGGCAATACATTCCCGCGCTTCAAAGCGTATGGAAGCGGCAAACATCCCGATAAGAGTTAAAAATACTTTTGACCCAAAAGACAAGGGCACACTGATAAGCAGAGATTATGTGTCGCCCAAACCCCGTGTGGAAATGATATGCGGAAGAAAAGACATAATAGCTATCGAAGTCTTCGATTCTGATATGGTTGGGCAAAGTGGATACGACTACAGCCTTCTCAAGAATTTTGCTGATGCCGGCATCAGCTACATTGCCAAGAACACCAATGCTAATACCATAACGCATTATATCCCTGAAAAGTCGCCGAACGTTGAAAAGTGCATTGAAGGGATAAAGAATCAGTTTGAGTCAGTATGCGTTGATGTTTCGAAAGTGGCTATAATATCAGTGATAGGAAGCAATATGAAGATACCCGGTTTCCTGTACAGGGCCGCAAAAGCGCTGGCTCAGGAAAATGTAAACATACTAGCCCTGGACCAGTGCATGAGACAGGTCAACATGCAGTTCATAATCAAAAGGGAAGATTTCGAGAAGGCTCAGAGGGCGCTTCATGTTGAACTCGTTGAGAAGGAAAAGTGACTCAGATTGATTTCGTCGCAAGATTCGCGCTGGAGAACGCCCACTGAAGATTGAATCCCCCGCAAGGGCCTTGTACGTCAAGCAGCTCTCCGGCGAAGAAAAGCCCTTTTACGATTTTACTCTCAAGACTTCTCGGATCAACTTCCTTCAGAGATACTCCTCCCTTGGTAAGCATGGCCCTGCCGAATCCGGCATTGCCTTTTATGTGAACCGGTGCTCCCGTCAGCAAATCCAATAATTTCTTCTGAGAATTGCTAGCTATTTGGGACGCTTTTGCGAAATTCGCGGAGGAGAGTTCGCAAAAGGTTTGAGCCAATGACTTTGGCATGTATTCTGAAAGGAGTTTCACAATCCCTGTGTTCCCTGACTTGTGCCGCCATTCCGCGAATTTCACAGTCCAAAAATTAGAATCTTTAAAGGGGAAAAAGTTTATCCTCGCTTCGATCGGATTCTTATCCAACAATAAGGCAGATATGTCTCCGGATATATTCAGTGCCGCCGGTCCGGACATGCCATTATGAGTAAACAAAAATTCTCCCCTTTGATTTCGAATCCTTGATTTTGGAACAGAAATTTCCACGTCCTTCAGGCTGACTCCGGATAGATTTGCCAGCCATTTTTCTTCGCAATATAATTCGACAAGAGCCGGTACCGGCTCCACAATGGAGTGACCTGCGATTTTCGCGAGATTGTATCCATCCCCGGTTGAACCAAGTTCCGGATAGCTCAATCCTCCGGTGGCAATGAGGATATTCTTTGCCCCGACTTCTCTTTCTCCCAAGGAAACTGCCCGAACAAAGCCGTCCGAAATTATAATTCCCGTGATGCGAGACGAAGTGAAAATAGGTATTTTAAGCCTTTCGCATTCATTTAAAAGGGCTTGGAGAACTTCTGTTGCCTTTCCGCTTTTGGGAAACTTGTGGAAGCCGTCAGTGGAATGCAGCGCAACACCGATATTTTTGAAAAAATCTGACAAGTCGTTATTGTCGAAATTTTCCATTGCCGGAGCAATAAAACGTCCATTGCGTCCGAACGAATCGTAGAAGTATTCTCTACTTGCTGTATTTGTGATATTGCAATGTCCTCCGCCGGTCGAGAGAAGTTTTCTTCCCGGAGAGGGAAGTTGCTCGAAAACTGCGGTTTTGATCTTCCTTCTTCCGGCAAATACCGCCGCGGCAAGGCCAGCGGCTCCTCCTCCTATTATTACAAGATCAAAATTATTTTCAGGCACTTTGTCCTCTTATACTGATTGTGCAGCTTATGACATTGCTTCATTATAGATGATTAAGTTTGCTTTTCAACGCGTGCCGCAATCGGCAATTATTAATGGATCAAGGCTGGCTAAAATATTTCAGCGTATTATCGTACGCGGATTAAGTAATTTGGGAAAAGTCAATGAAAAATTTTATAAAACAAAATTTGCTGATAATCGTAATAGCTAGCGGAATAGCTTTATCTATCGCTTTCCCGGAACTGGGAAAATATCTCAAGTCGCTTAAGATTTCAGACCCCATAGTATTCCTAATATTCCTCTTTCAGGGTATGGCTCTCAATTTCGGGAAACTTTTTGAGAACCCTAAGGTCGCATGGACAATTTCCCTTGGATTCCTGCTGGCGTTTGCCTTGTTCCCGCTACTTGCGTTCCTGGCTATTAAATCAGGGATTTTTTTAACTCACGAGATTGTGGGGCTTGCGTTGATTTGTTGTATGACTCCTACGATTGTCTCCGGCGTTGTCATGTCGGACAGGGCTGGAGGCGAACACACAAGCGCGCTTGTTTTGACTGTGGTACTGAGCCTAGTCGGAGTAGCCATAATCCCGCTGAATTTGATGTGGCTCCTCAAGACCTTGGTCGAAGTTGACAGCAAGAAACTTTTTTTTGATTTGATGATTACCGTGCTAACACCCTCATTGGTCGGATGGGCGTTAAGAAAGAATTTTTCCTCTCTTCAGAAGGTGCAGAATTTTATGAAAGTAGGCCAGGTTTACCTTCTGGGTTTCCTTTTATTCATATCGCTTTCAGCGCAATCACGCAAACTCTTCGAAATAAACCCCGTTAGAATTGCGATTATCGCGGCAGTTTCGCTGTCCATCCATCTTCTCGTTCTTTTTCTAGGATATGCCTTGTCGAAGAAGATAAAAAATGATGAAGCCACTTCGCGCTCAGTTGGAATAGTATGTTCCGAGAAAAGCTTGGCCTTGGGGATTCCCGTATGGGTCGGGGCATTTGCCGCAGTTCATCCCTTGTCAATTCTTCCTCCAATTATCTTCCACTTTTCGCAAATTTTTATTGATGGCATCATAGCAAATTGGTGGAGCGGTAAAAAGTGAAATGGGACTTTTTATCAGTGTCTTACGTCCTTGCCTGATTTTTCTCCGTCGTATGCCATATAGTTCTGAGTTCGCCTTTCAATCTCTGTTTCTTTGCGGACTGGGCTGACTAGGAGTTTTCCATTTTTCACCATTTTCCCAGCTTGAGCTTCAGGTGAGGAGACGAGAATGCCACGCATATCATCCAAAATTTTCTTGTAAGATTTGTCCGTCGAGAGATCATGACATTCCAACCTGTCTTCTTCCAGGTTGAAGAGCTGTTCTATTCCGCCTTCCGACCACCATATATATTTCCATTTCCCGTTTGTCACCATGCCATTTTTTTGATTACCTGCCGGCCCCACCCCTACGACAAAATCTCTCCTATCTTTTTCCGTTCCGCGCGCCAAATCTATGAGCGACATGCATTTTGCTGTTTTGTCGTTGTTTTCTCCCGCGGCGTGTAGCAGCGACGGCATTATGTCTGCAAGGGTTACGGGCGTGGAGACTCGTCTCCCCCAGCCTTTGTTTTCCCAACACTTTGGCAGACATAACATCATTGGAAGGTGTGCTGAAGCTTCGTGGAAGAACTTTTTACCACCGGCGCCGTGATCTCCAAGATAATCACCGTGGTCGGAAGTAAACATTATCAAAGTGTTGTCAAATAATTCTACCATGTCCTCATGCAGTGCTTCAAGTATCCTGCCTATATTGTGGTCTATTTGAGTTATCAGACCATAATATGCGGAACGCGCCTCCCGTATTTTTTCAGGCGATAAAAGGTCAAAAGATTGCTGTTGCTGGCTGCGCTTGAAGCTTTCCGGGCAACGCTCTCCTTCCAACCAATCCCCCCTGACTGCGGCCGGAATATTGCTCTGTCTGTACATTGAATAATATGGTTCCGGTGGATCAAATGGCGGATGAGGCTTTGAAAAAGATGTCCATAGGAAGAAAGGACGGGTCGGGTCTCGCCGTTCACGTATGAATTCAGCCGACTTCTCCGCAGTCCACCAAGTGCTTGTCATAGTTTCAGGAGAAGTAGACATGCTAGGCTCAAGCCCTGTCTGGCTCAGTCCGCTCCGCATTGGTTGAAGCGGAGAACCGCTTCTTTCCATTTCAAGAAAGAAATCTTCTATAAGAATGATTTCATCGAATCCATGACGCGCTCGCTGGGGGCTGAAATGCATCTTCCCGACCGCATAAGTTTGATACCCTAGTTTTCTCAAAGCGGCTGGGAGCGTGTTCTCATGGTTCAGCACTTTGCTGGATTCTCCGTTGCCGAGCATTCCGTGCATTGCCGCTGGAAGTCCGGTCATTATGCTTATTCTTGATGGCACGCATATTGGGCAATCGGTATAGGCATTTTCGAACACTGTCCCACGATGTGAAAGTGCGTCGAGATTGGGAGTCCGAAGAAATGAGGGAGCGAATTTATTGAAAGTATCAAATCTTTGCTGGTCCGTAGTTATAAGAATTATGTTCGGTCGCTTCATTTGGATTCTCCATTATTTTTATTTTATATCATCAAAGGTTTCCAGCCTACGAACTCTGCGAATTTCGCAAGCTCATTCGACTTGTCTCCATAAACCATTGCCAGATGATGGGTTCCTCCTGCGGAACTGTAGTCGGTCAGAAAATTTTCCAGTTTCGTTTTTGGGCTTATCCATCCACGCACGGATCCTTTGAATTTATCAGCTGCAACGCTTTTGACTTCGACATTCGAAATAATCAGAGAATATCCTGTCCTTCCCGGAGCCACGTTTATCAGGGTCGCCCTTCCGGGTTTCATGATTCCAGCGGCGAAAAGTGGAGTGTCCGTATCTTTAATCGGGAAACCGCATTTCGTAAGGTCCGCTTTGCCCTTTAAAATCCGGATATTCGCCTCTCCCATGTGGGAGAAGAACAGTCGGTTCGATTTCCAATCGGGACAGAACATTTCAGTAAATGTAGTTTCTGGGTAGACCGACAAGAGAGCTCCCACGAGTGAAGCAGTTAGGACATCGCCTTCTCCGGCATATCCGATCCCTCTGCTCATCGCCTTTGAAGCCTCAAGGAAAGGCACTGTTGGGAGCCTGTTTCTCCCGCCGCTTTCCAAAAAGTTCATGGAGAATGCGTTAAGTTTATTCTGATTTATCCATCTCCTCACCGCTATGGAAGCTCTTGTTGAGGAGATATGTTCAGCGCTTGAGAATGTCCCCAATTTGAAAGTTTTTCTGTCGGAATTTATCTCATCTTTTACATCTTTCGAGTCCGATGAAGGCAGGAGCGTCTTTAATTTTGCAAAATCGAAAGGAATCACATTTATTCCAATATCTTTTTTCATCTTGTCAAATGATACCGCGAAATCTCCCATGCCTTTGAAAGGTGATCCGATTATCCCGGTACGCGAATTTCGCAAGGAATGTGCGGCTGTCGCGGCGCGGAGCTGTGATACGACCCTGTCTATTACGTCGGAATTTTTCCAATGTCCAGTCTCTATGGAGAATTTTTTGCCGTTGCGTATCAGGAGATTGCACATGTCCTGCACGCCATGTATGCCGTGATTGAACATTATTCTGCCAGGATCAGTTGAAGGAGAAAATTCGTAGTCTGGAGTGGTGTCCAGTATCACTATTGGCAATTTTGTTGAGGCGAGAGCTTTTGCCGACTCCAGCGAAGGAGAATATGCCAGATGCAAAGATATAATTGCCTGGACATCAGATTTCTCCAGCATTTTTATTTCTTTTTCGAATTCGCCAGACAATCTGCATATCTTGGATTCAATGATTTCAACACCTCTCTTCCGGAATTCCGCTGAAACGGTTTTCAAAAAAGATTCCATGTCCGGTCTTACATCGCTTTTCACCTTGTCGTAAAGTTCAAGATAGTGCGGCAATATTCCGGCCTTGATTTTTTTCATATTTTTAAAATCCTCCTTGAGTTGTTATAAAAAACGTCTTCTATGTCTGATTTTGAAAGAGATGTCTTTTCCGCGGCACGTTTGAATGCGGCAATTTCCTCATAAATGAAGAAAGAAAGTTTTTCCGCCTCGTCACCGTCGGCCTCCATCATATTGGGATCACCGGATACATCCCCGTACAAGCCCTTTGGAACAATATTAACATATGAAGCATTTCGTTCTATCCTTCTCATTCTCATTCTTGTTATTGGCATGTCGCTTCCGAACAATATCCTCTTGGGCCCGACGGATTTGATCAATTCCTCAAAAACAAACTCATTTGTATTTGCCGAGATATCGAAGAGCATTTTCTCGCATACAGAAAGTTTTTCAAAAGCGTCTCCTATGTCGCTTAGGCAGTATGACCTGCCGACATGGGCTACGATGAGTTTTACATCTGGAAAGTTTTTCTCGATTTCAATGAGTTGGCTGATATTGATAGGATCGGACAATCTTTTTTTGCGAGGTATATGAAGCATTACGACAAGTCCGAGTTTGTTGAATACCTCAAAATGCTCCTTTGGAAAGAAATCGTATATCGTTATATCTTCTGTTGCTATATTTTCTGGAGCCAGAGAAAGATAGCTTTTAGCTCCTGAATATTTTCCGGAAATGATTTTTTTCTCAAGAGTTTCTTTTGTCCAGGACGGGTCGGAAAAAATCAAGGACGGAAGATTGTTTTTTAAAGCGGATGTTTCGACATAGGAATTAAAAGAGTCAAGTTTATCCCTTTCTGGAAGTCCTGAAAAGACCAATGGAGTGACTTTTTTCCCGGGGAACATTGTTTTGTAAGTCCCAATAAGTTCCTCTACAAGGCATTGATCCGCGACCCTTGTCGGCCAAGAGGTGCTTCTGTTGTCGGACTTTCCATCTGTCTTGGTCCTTGCCCAAATATGCGTGTGGACGTCAATAAATTTTTCAGGTAGGAAATCTCTTATCCGTTCTTCGTAGAAGCGTTTGTCGATTTCCTTGTATTCAAAAAGATGTTTTGTTTTCATATGAGTTTCCTTTCCACAAGACTGCGGTAATATTCATTATATTTATTTTTCGCGTTCTTGTCAGGTTCAATTTTTTTTGTTTTAAATTTCATGCAAGAAAATCCAGTTTTGAGATCTCCGAAAACTCCCGCTCCTACGCCAGCCATTATTGCCGCCCCGATTGCTCCGGAACTCTGTCCTCCTGCGATGCTAAGCGGGATACCGGTAACATCAGATACGATCTGAGTCCATGTATCGCTTTGCGAGGGACCTCCGCACATTACTATCTTGGATAATGAAGGAACGCAATCAGAGAAACTTTCTATTTTCCTCCTAAGCATGTAGGCTGCGCTCTCCATTACGGCGCGGCATAGGTGTTTTTTCTTAAATATTTCTTCTGGCATGGAAGTTTTTGTCAGATCAACGAAAAGGCCTTCCGAGCCGAGCGGAGATCTTTGTGATTCATCATTGAAAAGAAGATACTTTTCGTCCATGGAGGAAATTCCGGAGAATCTATTATTTATGCATTCGTCAACCATGGCTCCTATTTTAGAGACGGAAAATATTGCTCCCCAGTTTCCATTTTCTTTGTGGGTGAAAGGATCCACCAGCAACTTATTTTTAACAGCCAATTCCCTGTCTTTCAAAGGCAGGAAACCCACCCACGACGTGCCGGTGGAAATTAGCATGCTACCAGGCTCAAACACTCCGGTGCCGATTGCCGCTGATGGGTGATCAAATGCCCCGGCCACAAGCTTGGTATTGGAGCTAAGCCCCGCGGAATTAGCTGCTTCAGAAACTACATTTCCTATCAAAGAAGCGGAAGGAAGCAAATCGGACAAGAAGGTTTCATCTATTCCTAAAATATTTAATTTCTCTTTGTTCCATTTGGATTTTTTCTGGTCAGAAAGATATGTAGGCGTGGCACTGGAATAATCTATTGACCATTTCCCTGAAAGCCCATGATTCGCATAGTCTATATCTAAACAGAATCGCCTCATCCTTTGAAAGATATCAGGTCTTTTCTCTTTCAACCATGCGAGATTCGCAAAAGGGAAACCCCTTAAAAATGGCCAGCCTGCTACCTTATGGAATTCAAGAGCATCAATATCTTCGAATAGTTTGACTTCGTCGGAAGCTGCTCTCCTGTCCATCCAAGAAATCCCATTTGTCAAGGGCTTATTTTTTTCGTCCAAGATTATGGTACTGCCACCAGCACCTGAAATTGCTAGGGCTTCAATGCTTCCTTGTTCGTTGATGCCCTCGGTGAGGCTCTTTATCGTTCTGATTATTTTCCGGAAGTGTTCTTCCACGCTGAACTCAACATGACCAGGCGAGGGGCGAATAAGTTCGGTTCCAATTTTTTCCTCTCGGATCAAATCTCTGGAAGCGGACAAAAGTACTCCCTTTATTGAGCTCGTGCCCGCATCAAGACCTATCAAATATCTGTTTGTATTTCCCATATTATTATATTTCCCCAAAAGCAATATTCTTACACTGACAAATGATTATTTCAATAGCCTATTTGATGTTTCAGATGCAAGCAACTTGACATATAAATCGGGCAGATGTATCCTACGAACCGAATTGGGTAAAATATCAAAAAAGGATTAATGAGGGAAAATGAGCGACAAGAAACCGAATATAATAGTGATTCTTGCAGATGACCTTGGATATGGAGATTGCAGTTGTTACGGTCAAAAAGACTGGAAAACCCCGAATATTGACAAGCTCGCATCGCAAGGAATAAGATTTACGGATTTCTATTCCACAAGTCCGGTGTGTTCTCCGGCCAGGACCTCCATAATGACAGGTCTTCACTCGGGTCGTCTGCCAATAAGATGTCTTGCGGATCAATACCTCCCGGACAATGTTCCCACCATTCCGAAACTTCTGAACCAAGTCGGATACGTAAGCGCCTGCGTAGGTAAATACGGAGTCGGGAAGCTTCAGCCTGATGTTGACCCAATCAGGAAAGGTTTTGACTATCACTATGGATATAATTGCATGAGGCATGCTCACAATTACTTTCCTCCCTTTCTGAGAGAGAATGGAATGAAAGTGAAATTAAGAAACAAGCCTCCGGAAAATGACATCAGGCAGTGGGAAACTGGAGTTGGTGTGGCAGAATTGAAAGTTGACTATTCGCCAGATTTCATCGAAGACCGCGCTGTTGAATTTATAAAGGATTGCAAGGACAGACCTTTCTTCTTGTATTACTGTCCAACGATGCCACACGCAAATAACGAAGGGAGGGAAACTCCTGACGGGATGGAAGTGGATACGTACGGAGAATTTGAGAAAAAAGACTGGTCTCCAAACGAGAAAGGCTTCGCGAGGATGATACAGAGACTGGATATATCGGTGGGAAGAATAATGAAGACGATATCAGACCTGGGAATTTCAGATAATACTCTAGTGATTTTCACCAGCGACAATGGTCCGCATGATGAAGGTGGACACAGCGTTACTAGATTCAATTCTTCCGGCGGTTTTCAAGGATACAAAAGGAGCTTGCACGAAGGAGGCATAAGGATACCATTTATAGCAAGTTGGGCAGGGAAAATAAAACCTGGAATTTCAAATCATATGGGTTACTTCCCGGATCTTTTGCCGACATTCTGCGAAATGGCGGGGGTCAAATCTGATGTACAAACAGATGGGATATCAATACTAGATGTCCTTCATGGCAAAGATGAAAAACAGAAAAAACATGAATATCTCTACTTTGAATTTTTGTCCCAGACCGCCGCCCGCAAAGGAAAATGGAAATATTTCTTCGATTCAGAGAAAAAAGAAGAAGCCCTTTATGACATCGAAAAAGACAGGCACGAGGATTCAGACATTAAAAACGCAAATCAGGGGATATTCTCTGTAATGAAAGAAATAGTTCGGAAAGAACACAGGGAACACAACCCAGTGAATTCTCCAGTTTTCTACGACCCTTTGTATCACAGGCCGAGAGGGTAAAAGGCTTCTTGGTAAAACAATCGGGTTCTTTGGATATACAGAGTAATGGAGATCTTCGTTAATCCTTTGAATTTGTCCGTTTTGATTCTTTGCTATGATTTTTTTTATCGTAAGATGAGAGCATATTCATCAATACAAACTCTTTAAGCTTAGGGTCTGGTATTGATTCAGCCCATTTTCGTGCGGCGGGCTTGTCTTTCTTTTCCCAGCCTCTTGCAAAATCTACAAATGCTTTTTGTTTCAAAGGGGAATCAGGCAAATCCGAAAGCCATTTCATCGCGGCTTTTGGATCCTTTTCGGCTAATTTCTGGATCAATCCCAGCTTGATGTATTCCGTTCTATATTCTTTTGGAAGAGCATCTATCCAATTCGTCGCGGCTTGAAGGTCTTTCTCGGCCCATCCTTTCGCAACTTGTTTTAGTATAAAATCTCCCTTTCCTCTTTTGTCTTTGACAGGTAGTTTTTCGCAAAGCGATGTTGCCCATTTGGCCGCAGACTGCGGGTCCTTCTCTGCCCACTTGTCAACAAACGAGACAATAGCCGCATCTTTCGCATCTCCATCGGGTAATTGCATTGTCCAATCCATAGCAGATTTGTGGTCAACAAATACCCATTTGGATACTGATGCAGATAGCGCTTCGTTGCGTCCTCTGCCCTCCGGTAACAGGATTGCCCATTCTGAAGCCTTCCTAGGATCTTTTTCTGCTAATCCCAATGAGATTGCTTTAATCGAAAGCCCGTCATCTTTTTCAATTATCTCCAAAGCCCATTCAGTGGCAGCTTTCAAATCGTTCTCAGCCCAAATCTTAGCAAGGAAATCAGTTTTTACATTTTCTAAAGCCCATTCCTTGGTGGATTCCAAATCAGATGCAATCCATTTGATTATCAAGTCCTTTTGCGATTTCTCATTGGTGTTTTTAGCCAACTGAGCCTTCAAAACTTTTGCATTTGAAACTGCTTTAGGCTTTGCAACAATGGCTTTTGAAGAAGAGATTTTCCCACTTGCATCTGTATTGGTGGAATCATATGAATCAGCCGTGTCTGGCGCCGATTTATTTGGAGATTTGCCAGATGCAGAAAAACCCGTTCCTGTCATTACAAACATTAAATACGAAATGACTACAATTCCCGCCAGACTATTCGTTTTCATTTTGAGACTCCTACTTTCAGTGCGCATATCTTGAAATTCTTTTGCGGAATTCGCCTATCAATTTGGAATCTGCTTCGTCCGTCCATCTAGCGGGCGAAAATTAAGCTCAATCTCTAAGGTTTGAGTTTCTTCTGCAACTCAATCTTTAGAGTTTCGTCTAGGGAGGAATTTGCGAGCCATTCCCTTGCCTTTTCCGGATTCATGTAAATCCAATGAGAAAAAGAGCTCGATATTATCTTGTTCCGGACGCTCTCATCTGGGATCTTACGCATCCATTCGACCATGCCATTGCCGTCCTTTTGTATCCAGCTGGCAGCGACGGTAGCTAATGATTCATTTCGGACTCTCTCGTCCGAGATCATATCCATTGAGAGTTCTGCCGCTTCGCGCGGATCGTGCCATACTGACATAAGAGATGATACTGGTTTAACTGCATAGTCTTTTTCTTTGCCACTAGGCATTTCCGTGAGCCATTTTTTGACTTCACCTTGGTCTTTCATATACCAGGTTCCAGCAAGATCTTCTATGACTATGATTCTGTTGTCTCCTTCAGGCTGTTCGAGAGCCCATTTTTTTGCCGAATCAAAATCCTTATTAAGCCATGAATGAAAACTTTCCATCAATGCCTGGTTCCTAGGTTGTTCTTCCCTGAAAGCATCTTCCTCTTCGATTGATCCCGTTAAACCGCTGCTACCCATAAAACTACCGTTCGCAGTCAGTTGGAATGACCATTTTGTCGCTGCCTCCGGATCTTTCGCGTAATATCCTCTCGCTATGTCCGCAAGTAGGTCCTCCCCTTTGACATTTTTAAGCTCTTCTGGCCTATTAAGTACCCACTCAGATGCGGCTTTCGCATCTTTTTCTGCCCAAGCCTGTATCACTTCCCCAATTAGAACACACCTGTCTGCGTATGGCAGTTTGCAAGCCCATTCCAATGCAGCCTTTGGATCCTGTTTTGCCCACGAGTACAGCAGACCGCCGTTCTCAATAGTTTCTCCTGTTGTTATTCTGGCAGACATTGCGGCAGATTTCTCGGCATCAGGCAAACTCATGGACCATTCTATAGCCTTGAATAAATCTTTTTTCGCTATAGTCTCCGCCAGTTGAAAGGAGGGACGATCGCCCTCTGGCAGTTTAGCATACCATTCAATCGCAGTGGAAATATCTTTTTCCGCCAATACTCTTGATATTTGGCAAAGAGCTGGATAGATCTCTTCTTTTGGCAGGCTTAAAGCCAAAGCGGTGGCGGTATCCGGATCGCTTGCAGCCAAAGACGCTATAGAATCCTCTAAAATTCCGTTCAAGTCGTATCTTTCGGGCAGTTCCTCCTTCAATTTGGAAACCCATTCGCTCATGAAACTAGGATCGTTTTGGGCAATTGACTTTGCGATTACGGACAACGATGCGAATCGCAGACCATCATCTAAACCAGTAACAAATGCCGTAGCGGCATTTGGATTAGTCTTGGACCATTCTTCCAATAAAGTAGCCAATTGGGGACCTCTATTTTCAAGAGCCCATTTTTTCGCGGCTTTGGGATTCATCTTGAGCAATTGTCTTATGCCGTTCCTCATATTTTCGATTGAATCCTTGGTAGGTTGACCACTATCGTCATAGACCAAGATATTGTCGAGCTGTTCAATTAGCTTGGCGCTTTCCAAGGCTATCTCCGGACTTACAGGTCCTTCGTCAAGGCTCTCCGCTGAATTACTGCTCCTTTTCTCCTTCATCAGAAATAGAGTAAGAATTCCCCCAACAACAATTATCAGGGCGGCCAACAATCCGAGTTTCGTTTTGGATAATGACATATTTTTGTCCTCCTAAAAAGCTTGTCTTTTTTTCAGAAACCCTTTCAACTTTACAAATGATAATGTTTCCTCCGATTTTAATATAGGACAAATTTTAATCGTATTCAATGTTTTAAACGATAAAAGATATGGTCTATTCAATAATTTTATGCTTTGGGCGGGCGACATGGTCAAAACTATGTCAGCGGTAGAACTTATCCTTGTTTTCTTGTATGAAGTCTGCCATTTCCGGGAATGGGCTTATGCTTCGCTGTAGTATTCCCATAAGATAAGCTATGAGTACTCCATAATTTGTTATGGGCACTGAATGTGAACCGGCAATATTCAGCCTTGACTGCATGTTCTTTCTGTTAAATGTGCATGCTCCACAATGTATGATCAGCTTGAAGTCTTCAGGATTTTCTGGAAAATCGTGTCCTTGAATATGTTTAAATTCAAGTTTTTTGCCTGTGAACTGTGTCAGCCATCGGGGTATTTTTACTCGGCCTATATCCTCACCCACCGGATGATGAGCGCAGGCTTCAGCGATAAGAATCCTATCTCCTGATTTCAATGATGAAACCGTCAGTGCTCCGTTTGCGAAAATCGCAAGATCTCCTTTTTGTCTTGCCATCAAAATTGAGAAAGATGTGAGTCGAATATCTTCAGGTACATCAGCAGAAACCTTCAAGAATGCCTGTGAATCAGTTACGACTATCGCCGGTGGAGTTTTCAGATTTTCCAAAGCATGCTTGAGTTCGCGTTCCTTTACAACCATGCAGTATGAATCATTGTCCAGCAGTTCCCTTATGGTTTGCACTTGTGGCAGTATCAGACGTCCCTTTGGCGCTTCAAGATCTATTGGAACCACCAGTACTGCGAGTTCTCCGGGACCTATTATGCCGTTGAGAAGGCTTTGATCGCGGATCAATTCAGGCGCAAGATCCGCTATGAGCCTTTTCAAATCGTCAATTCCGCTTCCGTTTTTGGCGGATACGTTCACGAATGTGATTTTGCGTTCCTTAAGTTTTTCCGTGAGATTATTGTCTGGCGCGGCAATGTCAGACTTGTTGAAGACAGCGATAAATGGGGTTTTCCTAGCAACAAAAGTTTTGATGAGCTCGTCTTCGTATTCCGTCCATAATCCTGCTTCGGCGACGATTATCGCGAAATCTGTTCTGTTGAAAATCTTTTTAGTTTTTTCCGTGCGAAGTTCGCCGACAGAGCCGACATCATCGACTCCTGCGGTATCAATAAATAGCACCGGTCCGAGGGGGAGAAGCTCCATCGCCTTTTCGACTGGATCCGTTGTTGTGCCCGGGTGATCCGCGACTATGGATACTTCCTGCTTGCATATTGCGTTGAGGAGCGAGGACTTTCCGGTATTTCTTCTTCCGAAAATTCCTATCTGTGTCCTAAGTCCTCTTGGAGTGTCTTTCATTTAAGTCTCCGCATTATGCTTTGTCTGCAATCAGAATACATATTTGATTTAAAAATTCAACATCCCTATTTATTTTTGATAAAAGCTTTTTAGAGAGGGTTTGCAATTTGGATTTAAAACATCTAAATTCAGCCCCTTTGATAAAAGATGCTTAATTTTCTAGGAGGTCTGATGAGACCGAGTCTCGAATGCATACCGTGTTTTGTCACACATGCCCTTGCGATAGCGGATATGAGCGGATGCCCGCAAAAACAGAAGGAATTGGTTGTAAGAAAAACTCTAGAGAAGCTTTCAGCGTTGGATTTTTCCCTGCCTCCTCCGGCAATGGCTAAGATAATACACTCTTATATATCGGAGATAACCGGCAATCAAGATCCTTACAAGGAACTCAAGGAACAATCCACGGTCTTCGCGTTGAAACTATTTCCGTTTCTACAGGAGGAGGTTGCGAAGGCGGAAAATCCGTTTGAGTGCGCTGTTCGCCTTTCAATAGCGGGGAACATAATAGATTTCGGAGCAAATCATAAATTCAAGCTTGATGAAGTGCATCAGGTCATTTCTGATGCCTTGTCCGCACCACTCAACACCGATTTGGTGAAAAAACTCCAATCTAAAATGACCACCGCGAAAAGAATACTATACGTAGCTGACAATGCGGGGGAATTAGTTTTCGACAGGCTTCTTATTGAAATGTTTCCCGAAAAAATCACTCTCGCAGTAAGAGGGGGAGAGATCTTGAATGATGTCACTCGTAAGGAAGTGAAGACATCATGCATTCCCGAGTCAGTAAAGGTGGTAGACACGGGGGACAATGTTCCCGGTGTAATTATTGAAGACTGTTCTAGCGAGTTCAAGGATCATTTCTATGCTGCGGACATTATAATAGCGAAAGGGCAGGGGAATTATGAGACATTGGATGAGACAGACAGACCAATATTTTTCCTTTTTAAAGCGAAATGCGCGATTGTCGCGAGGAATCTTGGAGTGAAACTTGGGTCGTTGCAGATTCACTCAAAGAATATATGAGCGTTTCATGTAAATTTATAATCTAAGAGGTTGAAAATGAGAAGATTTTTCTGTTGCTTGTCTGCTTTATTTTTGATCTACGGATGTGGTTCTCTTGATGGGGAGAATACGATTGCTGGAAATATCGAGGTTGAAACCCTTGCGCAAGGCGGAAAAAGTTGGGATGGAAGCGCTCTGCCGAAATATCCTCAGGAAAACCCACAGATAACAATTCTTAGAATTAAAATTCCTCCTTCAGCGAAATTGCCTCTCCACAAACATCCCATCATAAATGCGGGGTTTATGCTCAAGGGCGAATTGACCGTAGTTACTGATGATGAGAAAGTTTTGAAGCTTAAGGCTGGAGATCCCATAATTGAGGTTGTTGATAAATGGCATTATGGTAGAAATGACGGAGATGAGATTGCCGAGATAGTAGTGTTTTATGCCGGTTTTAAAGGCGAACCGCTGAGCATTAAAAGCGAAAAATGAGATTTTTTAATCATATTTACGGTTGACACGAGACCGGAGCTGATCAGATTATTATGATACGATTAATAATTAAAAAGGAATGAGAACTTGAAAGAATATTTTCCTTTAAAGAAATACAAAACACCAGAAAACGCAAGGCGTTCGATTTTCGCGAAAATCGCAGCGATCAGAACTCTCATATTCTACTACGCAATACTCAAGATAGTGCTCAAGGCTGGGAGGGCGGCTTCGAAAGGGCTTTATGACGATGAACAATGGGCTATGAGGTCCTATGATGCGATTGTCGCGGCGGAAAACTGCGGATGTGATGTGGAAATAATAGGCCTCGAAAATATATCTGACACCGAGGGACCGGCCGTCTTTATAGGCAATCACATGAGCGTTTTTGAGACTTTCGCCTTGGCGTGCACGATAATGCCAAATAAGAGACCAGCATTTATCATAAAGAAAGAGCTTGTGGAATATCCTTTCTTTGGGAAGGTGATGAAAGCCATAAAGCATATTGCGGTGAGCAGGAAAAATCCAAAGGATGACTTCAAGGAAGTTATGGAGCAGGGATGTTCTCTGATATCGCAAGGCTATTCTCCAGTTGTTTTTCCCCAGGCGACACGTATGCGGGAATTCGTTCCCGAGAAGTTTAATAGCATAGGGGTGAAACTCGCAAGGAAGGCGGCTGTTCCAGTGATACCGATTGCGCTCAAGACCGATTTCTGGGGCAACGGACGCTTCATAAAGGACTTCGGCCCTATAGGACGTTTGTCTAATAAGATTTTTATTGAATTTGCTCCCGCAATAAAAGTGGAAGGTTCTGGAAAGGACGAACATGAGAGAATAGTCTCTTTCATCAAGGGACGACTCGCGGAATGGGAAAAGCTTTAACCTACGCAACTTATTGCAAGCTTGGTCAATCCAGAACTCCAAACCAAAAGAGCAGTGGCAGGGAAAAGAGAAAAATCGCTCGAAACCGCCCCCAACAAGAAGATAAGCTGAAAAATTTGGTCGGGATGGCGAGATTCGAACTCGCGACCTTTTGACCCCCAGTCAAACGCGCTAACCAGACTGCGCTACATCCCGACAGATAACTTCAACACTACCATTCAAAGCGGTTTGGTTTCGCGACCTTCCCAAGACCCCTTCGGGTGCTCGGGATGCGCTAACCAGACTGTATTGAGTGCATCCATCAAAAAAGGACTCTTAAAATAAATCCGGTTTCTTCTTTTTCAAAGATATATTGTCTTCCATCCACATATTCCAAACTATAAAAAAAATGTTTTATTTCAAATTTTGTTTGATTTTTTTTGGAAGGGGAATAAATTTACGAATTAAAATTACGAAATATCTTCAAATTAAAAGAATAAGGGAGATGACCATGAAGAAAATCGGTGCCATTGTGGCGGCTCTGTTTGTTTTAACATCCGGAATTTCGACCCATGCGGCAGATTCCGTCTACGAAGGGATCGTGCTATACATTCCTCACAGGATAGTTGACATGATGGACATTTTCTCGCTAACCCTCGGTTTTGGTCCTACGGCCAGATTGAAACTTTTCGCCACGAGAGATTTTTCATTCGGTGCGGGAACAAGCGTTGAAGCAAAACTTATCAAGCAGATTAACAGGCAATATGGCGTCGGTCTCGAATCAGGATGGGAGACCAGCTTCATGATGATGTCCGCTGAACACAAACAACTTGAGCATGCGGGCGGTAGCGTGAAAGATTTCTACTACTATTCAACTGGGACTCCTTCCCCCAGCGAAAATATATACAAGTTCTACGACGGAGCAAGGGACTTCTGGTCACTTGGCGCTGAGGCTGGCGTTGGACTCGTTGAACTCACCGGCGAACTCCATCCCGTTGAGATCGCAGACTTCATAACAGGCTGGGTATTCATTGATCTGAAGGACGACGACTTCGGTGTCGAAGATATCAGTTTCTAAAAGATGACTCCTTATTATTTAAAAAGGCACCTTCGGGTGCCTTTTTTTCTAGAATCCAATATTGTACGAAGTTTTGATTCTTTTTCTAGGTAGCTATATTGATTTTTAGCTTTGATTCTGTATTGTTTGCCAGCGATCATGGAAGAAAAATCAAAAAATAAAACCGCATATCTGATTTGCACGTTAGCAATCCTCGCAGTAGCGTCTCTTTTCGCAATAAAGTTCGGATTAAAAAAGTCTGTAGCATCAACAAAAACTGACACCGTCGCGAAAATCGCAAGCAACGGCACAAAAGCGTCGCACAGTTCTCCGTCTCCTGAAATCCTATCTGGAGAATGGCTGAGGGATGACGGAGGATATGTGCTGGTTCTAGCAAATATAACTCCTCCAGACAAGCTTGAAGCGAAATACTATAATCCTAGACCGATAAATGTCTCCAATTCAAACTATTCGGAAAAAGAAGGGGAATTGAATGTCTTTATTGAACTTCGTGACGAAGGTTATCCCGGATGCACTTACAATCTGCGATATGATAAATTCAGCGATTCTCTTATAGGTGATTATAATCAGACCGCCATGGGGCAGACGTTTAGAATAATTTTCAGGAGACAAAAGACATGAAGGAAGTCAAATCTAGAGTGTGGCTTGACATCGATCTTGGAAGACTTAAGGAAAATTTCGAAATAATTCAACGGCGTATAAAGCCTGCAAAGATTTTATCAGTCCTTAAGGCAAATGCGTACGGACTTGGTGTTCAGAAAATAGCGGAAACGCTGGCAGAATGCGGAACTTATGGATTCGGAGTTGCTGAAATAAACGAAGCGATAGCACTCAAACATCTCGGCAAGCCAGTCCAGATACTTGGAGGAATACTCCCTGATGAGATCGAAGAGTCAGTCGCAAACGACATAATAATAGCGATTTGCGATATTCGCACAGCGCAACTTGTAAACAAAGCTGCGACAAAACAAAAGAAAACAGCAAAATGCCACTTTCTTATTGACACTGGAATGGGAAGGCTTGGGATACGTATTGAGGAGGCCGAAAAAACAGTTTATGAAGTCTTAAAAATGCCATCAATACAATGCTGCGGAATATATTCTCATTTTCCGGTCGCCTATCAACCAGCTTCGTGTTACACTATTTCCCAGATTGATGCATTCAAAAAGCTTCTGTCAAATCTCAAAAAGAATGGAATATCCTTCAAATCCATTCACATCGCGAACAGTGACGCGGTGAACAATTATCCTGAAACATTCAAGCCTCCATTCAACATGGTAAGGACTGGAATAAATCTGCACGGATCATTCGATCCGCAAGGACAAAGAGCAATGAATCTAAAATCTATAATTTCTTTAAAGACTAGGCTGGTCGCTGTAAGGAAACTTCCAGCAGGGGCGTTTCTCGGCTACGGGTGCACCTACCGCCTACCCGAAGATACGCTTGTGGGGACGATTTCTGCCGGATACGCCGATGGGCTTCCGCTCGCTCTGTCTAACCGCGGCTACGTCATGATAAGAGGAATTCCATGCCACGTTCTCGGAAGAGTTTCAATGGATTATACCACTGTATCCCTCGCCCAAGTGCCAGAAGCCAAATGTGGAGATGAGGTAATCTGTCTGGGAGGGAAGGGGAATTTTGAAATAACCGTGGATCAGTGGGCGCAGATGAAGGGAACTCACGCTTATGATATAATATGCTCTTTTGGTTCGAGAGTTAAAAGAAATTTTATAAATAGATAATTGTATAAGGGAGACAAAATGAAGGAAATCAGGCTCGGCGTCATAGGGACATGGGGCAGAGGTAGGCTCGCGGTTGCAGCACATATGCCGAAAAAAAATGTCAGGATAGTAGCAGGAGCAGATATATACGAGGATTCTCTAAAGAAATTTCAAGAAAGAATCGGTTTCAAAATAAATACCTACACTGATTATAAAAAGATGCTGGACAGAGAAGATCTCGATGCGGTATTTGTAACATCCCCCGACTTCTGCCACGAAGAACATGCGATAGCCGCGTTAAAGAAAAAAATCCCCGTATACCTAGAAAAACCAATGGCTATAACCATCAAAGGCTGCGACAGAATACTTAAAACAGCATATGAAAATAAGACAAAACTCTTCCTTGGCCACAATATGCGCTACATGAAATTCATCCACAAGATGAAAGAGCTGATAGACAGCGGAGCAATAGGAGAGGTAAAGGCTATTTGGTGCAGACATTTCATTGCCTATGGAGGCGACGCGTATTTCAGAGACTGGCATTCAGAGAGAAAATATTCAACGAGCCTGCTACTTCAAAAGGGAGCGCACGATATTGATGTAATGCATTGGCTGGCGGGATCCTACACTAAAAGGGTCACTGGACTTGGCGGGCTTGGCGTTTATGACAAATGCGGGCGGCGCAAAAAAGGCGGACCCTATAACGTAAAATTCGATACAACACACTGGCCACCACTGAAACAGACTGATTTCAGCCCCAAAATTGATGTGGAAGATCTAAATATGATATTGATGGAATTACAAAACGGCGTCAAAGCATCCTACATGCAATGCCACTATACTCCTGATTCATGCAGGAATTATACCATAATTGGGACCGAGGGAAGGATCGAAAACTACGGAGACCATGGTCCAAAATGCATGATACAATTGTGGAACAAACGGACAGAGTTCTTTAGATTGTACGGAGACAAGACTTTCAAAATTACGAATCCTCTTGAGGGTCATGGCGGAGCTGACGAAAAAATTATCGAAGGGTTTATAGACTACATTAGAAACGACAAAAAACCATTTTCATCACCCGTAGCCTCAAGATACAGCGTCGCGGCAGGTTTCATGGGAGCCAAATCAATACGCGCCGGAGGCAAACCTTTTGATGTCCCACCACTGGATAAAAAAATTGAACACGCCATGCGATGAGAATAAAAAGTGCTAGCTCTGATATTAATCGTTTTGCGGATACGCCAAACCAAATGCCTCGCCAACAGCGATAAAGTATAATAAGGAGACCTTCATGAAAGCTTCATTGTTAGTTCTTGCGGCCGGAATAGGAAGCCGATACGGCGGATTAAAACAAATTGATCCCGTGGGGCCTTCTGGAGAGATAATCATAGATTATTCGATATACGACGCGATAAAGGCGGGCTTTGAAAAGGTGGTATTCGTCATTCGCAAAGATATTGAGAAAGATTTCAAGGAGTGCATAGGAGCAAGAGTCGAAAAAAAAATCAAAACTGAATATGTTTTTCAAGAACTGAATTCATTGCCAAATGGATTTAGCGCTCCAAAAGAGAGAATAAAACCCTGGGGTACAGGGCACGCAATACTAGCCGCAAAAAATGTGATAAATGAACCTTTCGCCGTAATAAACGCAGACGATTTTTACGGAAGACACGGATATAATCTTCTCTCAGAAGAGTTCTCCAGAAAAAATAGGGACGACGTGGCGGAATATTATATGGTCGGATTCCGGCTTGGCAACACTCTCTCGGAATTCGGTCATGTCGCCAGGGGAGTATGCAATACAGACAAAAAAGGCAAATTGAAAGAGGTGGTGGAGCGGACAAAAATCGTAAAGACATCGTCAGGAGCGAAGTTCACCGATGAGAACGGGAACGAAGTCAGCCTTTCCGGCGAAGAAATAGTATCAATGAACATGTGGGGATTCTCAACTTCAATATTTGATCACCTTGAGGAGCTGTTTATAAAGTTCTTGAAAAAAAATATGAATGACCTCAAAGCGGAATTCTTCATACCCAGCGCAGTAAGCGAGCTTATACTATCTGGAAAGGCGTCAGTAAAAGTCCTCCAAAGCAAAGATCAATGGTTCGGCGTAACATATCGGGAAGACAAACCGGTTGTGGTGGATAATATACGAAAGATGATAGATTCAAAACTCTATCCGATTAATATTAGATAAGGCAGATTTTTACCTGTTGCCAACCTAACCTATGCTGCGCTAAGTTGCGTTAAAAAGACATAGTAAATCCGCTTATTTCTTGGTCTGGGCCTTACCTATGTTTGCCATCGTAAAACTCTGCCAATATAAAATATACCTGTCAGTTACATGTTCCTATCTAAAAAACATTATATCTGAGCTAATATAAAATGCAATATTATTAATGTAAACATTTTTTATTAAACTATTTAATTGTACTGGCACCGATTATTTCCTGGCACCGATTATTTCCTGACATCGGACAACGGCACGGAGTTCAGATGCCATGAAATCATAAGCAGGGCACTTGATGCTGATTTTTTCTTTGCACACTCATACAAGGCATGGCAGAGAGGACTCAATGAAAACACCAACGGCCTCATCAGGCAGTACTTCCCAAAGGAATCAAAATTTGAAAACATCGGAAGAAAGGAGTTAATTAAGGTATGCAACAGGCTGAACAATCGGCCAAGAAAATCAATCGACTTTAAAACGCCAAAAGAGGTTTTTCATAGCGGCAGTGTTGCACTTCAGACTTGAATCCACACAATGATATAATCATAATATTATGATATACAATGAATAATTTATACTGGCACCGATGCCCGCTTAACTAATTAGGAGACTATTATGTCAAATATTCGGTTTCGCAGATACCCCGATAAGATGTCGTGCAATTGGGAGTTAGATTGTTTTGTAATACCCTCTGATGAGATCGCAGGGGAGTTGATTGATTATAAACAACGCAGAGTAAAACAATTCATGGGAATAAATAAGCCTGCTCTTTTTGATGTCTTAAGTAGTTTATTAATAAATATCAACGATAGCAAAGATATCCCAAGAAATCAAATCAAATTGTCAATTGCTACGTTCGATGGGAACAAACGAGCATACTATTATTTAGGTACACGGA